>JALZIL010000162.1 GCA_030860305.1 Actinomycetota bacterium | reverse complement strand
GCTCCGGAAAGCTGGGTTGACAGACTGCGCAGAGCCCGCAGGGTGCCTTGTGCACGGCGGTCACCGTCGGCGGCCGTGCGCTGCACGGTCGAGCGGTCCACGGTGACCAGCGCGAACTCCGCAGCGACGAACATCCCGCACGCCAGCACCAGGGCGAACGCAACGAGCAGCAGGATCCACTCTGTCAAGGCTGCGCCTGGCTTGAGGAGCCGAGCTGGGGGCCGCTGGTGCAGCCGGGTGGATCAGGGCGCATGACGAAGAAAACGCTGGGTGGCGAGCCTTCTTCCGATACCCGACGATGCCCGGCTACGTCGTCCGCGACTCCGCCACGGTGGCCGAGCCGGGAAGCTCACCGCTTTGCGCGCGACCCGGTGACGGCCTCGGCGACTCCGATCAACGCGACGGCGGCGACAACGGCGACGATGAAGCCCAGCACGTTGAGCTCGAAGATGTCGCCGGTGCCGAGCAGGCTCGCCACCACACCACCGATCACCGATCCGGCCAAACCAAGCAACAGGGTGGCCACCAGGCTGAGGTTCTGCTTGCCGGGTTTCACCAGGCGCGCGAGCGCGCCTATCACCAGTCCCGCAACGATGAATCCGATCACAACTTATTCCTCCTAGTCACAGCCCTACCGCGGGCCAATTCGGCGCTACCCGAGGTTCTGATCGGCAGGATGGCTCGGCCACTCCCGTGACCCAGCCACCCGATGTCCTTGGTCTTCGGTCAGTTCTTGAAGGCGTCCTTTGCCTTTTCGCCGGCCTGTTTCAGGTTCGACTTGCCCTGATCGGCCTGCCCCTCGGCCTGCAGGTCCTTGTCGTCGGTGGCCTCGCCGACCCCTTCCTTTCCTTTCCCAGTTACCTCTTGTGCCTTGTTTGCGATCTTGTCGTCAAGTCCCATGATTCCTCCTCTGCGTTGTGCCGCACGGTGCGGCAGCGAGGTACCTAGCCTTGTTGGTGACGCCTCGGTTTCTAGGATGATCAGTCGGATCAGGGCGGTGTCACTGACTTGCACGTCGCCGCCGAAGGCGGCGCCAGACCGGGGGCGTCTTGCTGACTAGCGGCAGTCTCCACCGCCGTGTTGCGGCGATCCCTTCCAGGCGATAGCGATGAACAGCCGCTACGGTTTCCACACCGCGAGCAGCCACCAGCGCATCGCTGCGCATTCGCCCTCCTCAGGTCAGCGTCCTGCTACCAGCATTCCCGCGGTGGTCTTGTTTCGACCATGGGGTACGTCACCCATTTATGGCCTCTCACAACGTGCAGATCTGGGTACTCGAACATCCCAAGTCGCTTAGGAGGATGGGGTCTGAACCCCCTGGACAGCCGGTCCTGGGAGGAGGGACGGTGATGGCGTGGCGGCGCGTGTGATCCAGCGGCCGGATCCAGATGGTTACCCAGGCTCCACGAGGACGCCGATCTCGGCGCTCTTCTGGCGGTTGTTCGTGGTTAATGGCTTGGTGTTCGTCATGGCGACGGCCGTGCTCGTGCTGTCACCGGTAACCGTCTCCTCGCCGATATCTACCACTGAGGTCGGTGTCTTGGTCGGCGGGCTGATCCTGCTGCTGGCAGTCAATGCGCTGCTGCTCCGGGCGAGCCTGTCACCGCTGCACGGGCTCACCGCGCTGATGCAGCGGGTGGATCTGTTGCGGCCGGGGGAGCGGCTGGCAGTAGCCGGCTATCGGGACCTCGCACACCTGATCCGCACCTTCAACGAAATGCTCGACCGATTGGAGGCCGAGCGGGGCACCAGCACCGCCCAGGCGCTGGCGGCCCAAGAGGGTGAGCGGCGCAGGATCGCGCGGGAGCTGCACGACGAGATCGGACAGAGCCTCACCGCAGTGCTCCTCAGCTTGAAGCAGACGGTGGACCGTGCTCCCCGTGCCCTGCAGCGCGAGTTGCGCGACGTACAGGAGATGGTCCGCTCCAGCCTCGAGGAGGTGCGCAATGTTGCCCGGCGGCTTCGCCCTGGAGTGTTGGACGACCTGGGGCTGGCGAGTGCTTTGAGTGCGCTGCTCTCGGACTTGAGAGTAGTCAGCGGTGTCTCGGTCGTGGGTCGGGTCGACCCCGGGATGCCGAAGCTGAGCAGCGAGGCAGAGCTGGTGTTGTATCGAGTCGCGCAGGAGAGCCTGACCAACGTCGCGCGCCATGCCGATGCCGTCGAGGTCAGCTTGTCGCTGACCGCGGAACACGATCGGGTGGTGCTCCGCGTCGTTGATGACGGGCGAGGAATCGATGGTGGTAAGGAGGGAGCGGGCACCCGTGGAATGCGTGAACGCGCAATCCTCGTTGGCGCGGATCTCGCCGTCACCCGGGGTCCTCGAGGAGGCACCAGCGTGCGGTTAAGCGTCCCGATAACTGCCGAATCGGAGTGAATGAAGTGGCTGGCCAGACCCGAATCCTGCTTGCTGATGATCACACTCTGGTGCGTCGAGGTCTGCGCCTGATCCTGGATGGCGAGCCCGATTTGCTAGTGGTGGCAGAGGCTTCCGACGGGGCGGAGGCTGTCGAGCTTGCTGCCACTGGTGACATCGACCTCGCGGTCCTCGATATCGCCATGCCAAGGATGACGGGGTTGCAGGCGGCCCGCGAAATGGCTCGGCGCGGTCTCCGGGCGCGCATTCTGATGCTGTCGATGTATGACAACGAACAGTATTTCTTTGAGGCTCTGAAGGCGGGTGCCTCGGGGTACGTCCTAAAATCCGTCGCTGACCGGGACCTGATCGAAGCCTGCCGTGCGGCCACCCGCGGCGAACCCTTCCTCTACCCCGGAGCGGTTGCTGCGCTGATCCGTGACTACCTGGAGCGGAACCGGCTCGGTAAGCCGATCCCGGAGAGCATCCTGACCCCACGCGAAGAGGAAATCGTCAAGCTGATCGCGGAAGGGTCTTCGGGAAAGGAGATCGCGAACACCCTGGTCATCAGCGTAAAGACGGTCGAAAGGCACCGCGCCAACATCCTGCAGAAACTAGGGATGCGCGACCGCCTCGCACTCACTAGGTTCGCGATCCGCGCGGGACTCGTCGAACCGTGAGCGAGTCTGTCAGCCCGGAGTACTCGGCAAGGACCGAGCCGCAGCGCTTTGTCACTGGAGAGTGCGCCAGTCGCGGCCGACGGTCTCGCGTCCACAGGCTGAGCGCCAGCGGACCCTTTGTTAGTTGGGCGATTGGGGTGTCGAAATTCGCCTGCCAACTGGCTGTCTAGCCCACCTAATCCGAACGAAGTCGGCCTCAGGGGGACCGAAGTGAGCGATCCGGGCACCGATCGAGAGCAGCTTGCTGGGGCACTGGCCGACGCGCGCCGCGGTTGTGAATGCGGACCGTGCCTGCAGGAGGCTGAGCGGTTCATAGTCGAACATGTCGACCCCATGACCAAACACGATCTGGCCGATGCTTGGGAGAAGGGCTGGCGGGCAGGTACAGGCGACCGCCTGCGATCCGGCCTTCATCCGGGTACGAGCACAGACACCCAACCCGCACCGGGTTGAGTCCGTGGGGGCGTAGTCGGCCGCAATTCGCCCAGGCGGTCAGGCGTCGGCACCGCCTGAACCGTCCCGCGGTCGGCTTGTTCCCGGTCCTCGTACCCGCCGTCATGCTCGGGCGGTCGTACGGCGTCGTTTGGGCTGGCCGCTGCCGCTGAGCCAGCCTTCCGGTCGTCACCGGACTGCCGCATCTGGCCTGAGGATTAGCCTCGCACCAGGGGGTTACGCGACGGAAGGGTGCCGGTTTGCGCGCGCCCAGCAGGAGCCGGCCTCCTGCAGCTGAGGCATCCCTGGCGGCCGATAGGCGGGCCACCAGTCACGCTCGAGTCACACGGATGCTCCGCCCCGCGACGGTGAATCAGCGGGCCGGATCGGGGCGGCCCCTGGCGAGCCGGGCTCACGAACCGGATTCGCAACCTGTGGGGATTTGCCACACATTGGGGGTCGGTCTGGTCGATGGTGTTCCCCGACGACATCCCCGCGCAGCTGCTGCAGCGGGCGATCCTGCACCTCACCGGGCATGACCGAGCCGGCAGTCATCCGGTTGACCGACCAGCTCGAGGTCCACGTCTCTCTCTGGTTGGCTTCTCACGGACGTCCTGCGGACCCGCGAAGACGAATCAAGCCCTGACCTGCGCTTTCACGTGTTCGTGCAGTTGACCCAGGACTACCGCCGCATGCTTGGCCGTCGCTGACAATCGATTAAACCGGCTGCTGACCTGGCCTTTTGCCTCTTGAGATGGTTGGTCATCGTTGATCGTTTGCTGACCTTCTGCGGACTAGCTGCGGACAATCTACAGTAGACAGTGGCGGCAGGCACGTCCACCTCGCCGACATCCAAGTCCTCTCCGATCCGGGTCTTGGGATCCCGGCGGGTGCATGTGGTGACCGCCGATTCCGCCCCGGCCGGGTGTCCGGAGTGCGGCACTGTGTCGAGGTCGGTGAAGGGGAAATCGGTTACCGCGCCGAAGGATCTGCGCTGTGGGGAGGACCCGATCCAGCCTGGCCTGACACAAGATCCGCTGGCGCTGCCGTCAGCCCCAGTGTCGGCGCGGGTCGTTCACCGAGTGCATCGCCGAGGTACCCGCCGGCAGGCGGACGACGGGCCGGTCACGACGGGCGATCGCCGACGCGGTGGGGACGCGGCCCGCAGCGTCGCCGAGGTCTCCGACCCGTTCGGGGCGTCCCGCCCAACTGCGCCGCAAGCCTTCCACTTCGGGTGGACGGCTGCCAAACGCCTGAATCGCGAGAAAGTTTCACTCTCGATACTCAGAAATCCAGTCCGCGTATTTTAGCTCTGTGTATGAATCAGCGCTGCTGCCTGTGGATCCTGCGCACGGCACTCGCTGCCAGACCGACACACTGGTAGGCCACCGACACCCGAGGGAAATCTCGATGCAGCGCATGCCAGCTACCCGTGACCTCCTGATGCTGATCGCCCTGACCATTGCCTTGGTCGTCCTAGGCCTGCCGATCTCTCCCTAGCTTTGCAGGTGCTCGGCTCGATGCTCCTAGTCGCCGCATTCCTCGACATCCTCCGCCACGAGCTGGAGCGCTGACCTTCCAAGGTCTTCGGCCGCTCACCACCCGCTCCCGGCCGACCGCACCCAGCTATGGGCTCACG
>JALZIL010000147.1 GCA_030860305.1 Actinomycetota bacterium | reverse complement strand
TTCGGGTGGAGCCGCCTATCGGAATCGAACCGATGACCTGCTCATTACGAGTGAGCCGCTCTGCCGACTGAGCTAAGGCGGCGATGACGCCGTGCCGGTGGGCCGGCGCGATAAGCCTACGGCACGGCCAGGTCTGCGGTTGCCCGACGTCAGCTGGTCAGCAGGAGTCCGCGCAAGGCAAGGCCCAAGCCGACCAGGAGGACCAGCGCCGCGGTGAGGGCCGGGAGCGCGGCAGCGATCCCGGCCAGCCAACTGCGCCCTTTGGAACGTTGCGCTTGTGCTGCCCGTCTATCCAAACGGCCTCGCAGGCGGACAAGCAGAAGTCCGGCCACAGTGAGTGTGATCGCCATTCCGAGTCCGTACGCGATCACCAAGAAAACCCCGAAGATGGTGCGACCCAATGCGATCGAGGCGACTAGGACGATGAGAGCCGACGGGCTCGGGACGAGGCCGCCGGCCACGCCCATGCCGATCAGACCTCCGCGGCCCACCGTTGGTCCGTGGGAATGGCCGCCGGCCCACCAACCCCCGCCGTGGGTGTGTGGATGCTCTCCATGGCCGTGATCGTGGCCGTGGCCGTCGCCGTGGCCGTGGCCGTGATCGTGGTCGCCGCCGTGCTCGTGCCCGTGATCGTGCACGCCGACATTGTCGTGGTCATGGCCGTGTTGATGTCTCTTACCGTGACCGTGGTCATGATCGCCGGAGTGCTCATGTGGCGCAGAAGTGTGGTCGCGGCCGTGATCGGTGCCGTGCGGTGCGCCAACAAGGGCAGCTTCGGATTCCGGGCGCCGATCAGCGGCTTGCTGCCGGCTCCCCTGCCAGGCCCGCAACGCGGTGGTCAACATGTACACACCGATGCCCGCCACGAGCAGACCGCTGATGACTCCGAGCCAACGCAGCACTTCCTCGCCGGCAAGAGTGCTGGAGACCGTGATCGCCACGCCGAGCAACAGGACACCTGCGGTGTGGGTGGCGGTGACCGTGGCTCCGACGATGAAGGCGTCCCGCCCGCGTCCGCGCCGGGTGGCGAGGTAAGCAGCGATCATCGTCTTGCCGTGCCCGGGCAGCAGCGCATGCCCGCAGCCGAGCATTACGGCGAGCAAGAGGGCCGACGTGCCCACCAACAGCGTCAGCTCACCGCCGATGAGGTCTTCCAGGGCCCGATCCATCGAAGCGATGAACGAGCTGAACGGATCTCCCGAGGACTGGGAAAGCGGGGTGTCGGCATCGGTGTTCTGCCCGGGTTCGGTGCGCAATTCCACGCTGCGCTCGTCCAACGGGGAGGTCAGCAGGTCGGTCGGATAGTTCCGGAGTTCATCACTGGCGCTGCTCGTCCCGACCGGGGGATCCAGCAGCCGAACGTCGAACCCGTTGGCCGTGATCTCGTGCCAGCCGACCCGGTCGGCACGGTAGGTGTCAGCGAAGCTGACCGTGCGCGGTCGACTGAGGTCTGCGTCGGCCCGCAGCTGACAGGTCAGCCGTAGCGTGGGCAGTCCGGCTGCCCCGGGCATGGATTCCAGTCTCGCCTCTCGGAGCGTCCATTCCAGCGGTTGCCCGTCGACGCTGACAGAGACAGCGGTACTGAGGTCCGCACACTGGCTCTGCGCCGCCTCTTGTAACAGCTGCTCGCTCGGTGGCCCCTCCGGGGCGAGCGTCTGAAGCTCTTGGGCGGTAGGGATCTCGGCACTATCCACAATGGACAGAACATCGATCCGGTCCGGACGCAACTCCAGGCCGTTGTAGTGGTTGACCGTGAAGTTGCCGAGGGGGTGGGCTTGGGCTGCCCCGATCGGGATCAGCACGAACGCGAGAATTGCGCCCAACAGGATTCCGGCTCGGATGGACCTGCTCAGTTGGGCCCGCCGAGTGCGGCAAGTGCCTGTTCGGCGTCGTCCTGATGCAGCGGCGAGAAGTGCGGGTTCGTCTGCAGTGACAAGGTCAACGAGGCGCGAGCCTGATCCCCCATCCCCAGCGCCGACTCGATCATGCCCCGGTGGAAAACGAAAAGCGCGTTGATCCCACCGATCGACGTCGCCGACACGGCGTAGGGCAGCGCCTCGGCGTACCGACCCGCGCTGTAAAGCGCCCAGGCCATCGCGTCGGAGGAGTCGATGTTTGCGCGTCGCTCGTACTCCGCCTGCCCCGCAGTGACCGCCGTAGCCGGGTCGCCGTGGTCGGCTGCGAACAGCGCCGTGCTCAGGTCGTCAGCCACCCCGTTGGCAGTGAACAACGTCCGGACCGTGGCTGCCAGGTCGAACTGAGCTTGTGCCTCCTCCATACGATCAAGGGACTCCAGATACTGACCGAACTCGATGAAGTACTCAGGCAAGGGGCGGCGATTTACGCCATCCTGGAAACTGCGGACCGCAGCATCGACATCACCTCGCGCGGCGTTGACTCTCGCTTGCCCCAAGATCAGGAGTGGATCGGACGGAGCTTTCTGGAGCCCCACTGCGAACTGCGACTCGGCCTCATCGAGATCACCGGTCGTGAAGGCGAGCTGCCCGAGGTAATAGATGATGAATGCCTCAGTCCCAGGATCCAGCGCCAGCTCAAGTGCCCGTTCGAGTGCAGCTCGCGCATTCGGGATATCGCCGTGCAGTTCGAAGTCATACGACGCACGGGTGAACGATGCGATGCCGGGCTTGAGTGCGAGCATCTGCTCAACGGCCGCAGTCGCTCCCGGATAGTCCCCCAACTGGACCAACGCGTCAGTGAGTACGCCGTAGGCCCTCGCGCTGTAGGAGTTGATCTCCAGGGCCTGACGGGCGAAGGCTGCGGCCGCCCGGAAGTCGTGGCGCGCGTTGGCCAGGGCCCCCATGCCGGTCAAGGCCGTGTCGTTGTCGTCGGGGCGCAGCTCGAGAGACTCTTGTAGGGCGCCTTCAGCCCTTGGGTAATACGACGGGTCCGCAGTCGCCCTGGCCTGTTCAACGTAGGTCGCGCCGAGTTCTGCCCAGGCGCGGTAGTCGCCGGGAAGTCTTTCCAGGCGCCGCTGGGCCGTCGATATGGCATCACCAAGCGGGTCGGCCTGAGCCACGACCCGATCGGAGGTCTGGCTGGTCCCGTCGTCGGCCAGCAGGTTGTAGACGCCGCCGGCGGTCATCAGCAGTAGAACTACGCCGGCGACCACCGCACCGATGGCAGTGCGTTTGGTCATCATCGAACTAGCTGTTCTCCTGGTTGACCGCCGGAGGCGTCAATCCCTGCGCCAGACGCAGGTTGCTCTCCTCGAGGCTGCGCTGCATGTCCAACGCGGCCCGTACGACGTAGTTGTCCAAATAGGACCGAGCATCTGCGTTGAAAGTACCCGTGCAGGTGATCAAGACGATCTCCGAGCCGGGCACCGGTGCGTACACCTGGTCGGCCGGGAACTCGTTCTTCGGGAACTGTTGAGCTGCCGTGACGACGAAGACGGCCACCGTGTTGTCGGCGCGGACGACATGCACCTCGTCGCCAGCCACCAACTTCGTGAGTTCGTAGAAGACGGCCGGCCCGGTGTAGTCATCCACGTGGCCAGCGATCAGGCCAGGTGGACCAGTCGGATCGCCCGGATAGTTACCACCGGTGAACCAGCCGGCCCGCTCGTAGTCGACCGGAACCTCCAGGGTGCCGTCCGCGTTGAGGCCGAGGTTGACCAACGAGGATTCCACCCCGATCGCCGGGATCATCACCTGTACCGGGGCGATGTGTGCCAAGGACGTCACTACTTGCGGTATTTCGGTCGCAGTCGAGGTCGCCGTCACCGCGCGGGTCGACTCGGGCGCCGACGCCCGAGGCGCCGCGTCGTCTCCGCCACCAAAAAGCAAGCCGACGACTAGACCTACGACCAGCGCAGCCGCCGCTGCAATAACCCACGTCGGTGGGCGACGCGCCCAGGTTTTCCCGGCATGCGCCCGACGACCCGCCGTGGTCACCGGAGCGATTGCCGGCCCCGGCACCGAGGCAGCGTCCTCGTCCATCGTGGCATCGATCAATGCACTGCGGTCGCCGTCGTGCTCCTCGGGCTCGCGGGTACTCACAGAACTCCTCAATCAGGTACGGGCAGAACGTCTTCGTTGATACCACGCGAAATTCGATCAGGGGCGCACGCAAGAAAGCGATGTGGGGTGCGGCCGACTTCGCCGCACCCCACATCGCCTATCTCAGTGCGTTGATCAGCTGTCGCCTCCTGGCGAGGCGGGAGCGATCTTTCTGCCGAGGTTGCGACGGTGCAGGAGCGAACCAGCACCGGCAGCGACCAGGAGCAGTGCCGCGGACCCGGTCAGGGCTGGCATGACACCTTCGTCAATACCGCCGATTCCGGTCTCCACGCCACCGACTGGGTAACCGGCCGGTGGCTTTGCAACGCCCCCACCGTTGGCCGGGGGCTCCGGCGCGATCGGTGCACTGCCGTCCTCGCCCCGGTTGCAGTTCTCTTCACCGGTGTTGACTGCCTGGGTGTTCGGCAGCGCCAGGTAGGGGAAGGTCTCGGAGAACGCCTTGTTATTGGTGTCCACCGCGTCCCCACCAGCCAGTGCAAGAACACCCGCGTCGATCCGTTCCTGCGGGATGTTGTTGATGTCGGTGACACCCTCGAGCACAAGGAGTTCGATGTCGAGGACATCATCGGCCAGGCGCCGACCGTTCGGGAAGCCCTGCAGGTCACCGCCCACGACACCCAGACGACTCCGCTCGTCCACCGGCGTGACCGGGATGGACATGTTCAAGCGGGCCATCTCCGACGGCCGGAAGTTGTTCGGGTTGGCGCCCTGGTTCAACGCCTGCGAGTTCAGGTCGATCTCCAGCGGGTTCGGCGTGCTCGGATCGCCGTCCACATCCACCACATCGTTGGTCACGATGCCGGTGAGGAAGACCTCGAAGAGGTCGAAGCGGGGCTCCGGTGGTGCCTCGATACCGTAGATCGCCTCGATCAGCTGGGGAACCTCAGGATTGAGGACCCGGTCGACGACCTCGGGGATGTCGGCGTCCATGACGGGATCGATCGAGTTGAACGCGTCCTTCAGCCCGGCCGGAATGATGACCTCGTTGACCAGCGGCGCGCCGAGACGCGAGACCTGGACCTCGTTCCCAGCGGTGATGCCGCCGCCGTCTACCGGTGTGCCGTCAGCGTCGCGCAGCGGTGCACGGGAAGTGGTGCTCCACACGCCGATGACCGGGTTCTTGTTCTTGTCGAAGTTGAGCGCCACGGCCTCCTTGCGAACGTTCAGCACGATGCTGTTGACGTTGTAGCAAGCGAGCGTGTCCTGGCCGATCTCGGACAGGTCCCCACCGTAGAGCAGGTCGAAGATCCGCAGGTCGAGGAAGAACGAGTCATCCGCCTGGGTAGCAACGGTCGTTCCGCCGCCACGAATACGTTCGTTCGGCAGCGGCTCGATCGCGTCGGTCCGCAGCGCTTCGTACCCCTCTTCGCCGCCCATGCTGGCATCGCCGGTGTAGGACGGGGCCGACTCGGCGCGGTCATTGGTGTTGAGGATCTGCACTGACCTGCCACGGTCGTTGTCGATCAGCGTCAGCGTGTAGTACTGGTGGAAGAGCAGATCCGGGTCGTCGAGCGAGGTGACCGGCCCGACGTTGTACAGGAAGGTGTCGAGTCCGCGCAGATCCTCGGTGTAGAACTCATACCGGAAGATCAGGTCGGCAACGGCGTCACCGTCGTTGTCCACGTTGAGGTCGTAGAAGGCATCTTCGGCCCACGGGTAGAAGTTCGGACCACCATTGGGTTCCGAGAACGGAATCCAGTTGGCCGCGAACGTGACCATGTTCTCGTTGTCAGGGCTGGTGAAGGCGTAGACGTCGGTGTTGTCCACCATGGGATCGCCCGCGATGAGCGGTGCCTCCCGGTGGCTCGACGCGTTTGCGGTCTGCCCGGCGAAGCCGAGGACTGCCGAACTGAGCAACAGGCCACCAGCAGCCAGCAACGCGGCTGGCTTGCGGCCTCGCGTGAGCAAAGGCTCTCGCAGCGGCATAGAACTTACGGTCATCCACAGTCCTTCCAAAGGCTCCGACGACGCGGAGTTAAGTGACATCAATGAGGCAGCCATCGACATGCGAGACGGACTTGCTCAACGACACCGGGCAGGCATTCCCCCGTGCCGACGCTGCAGCAGGAACACCATAGGCAGACAGAGGCATAGAAAGCCAGCCTGCTCGCCGTATTTTCGAGATCTGGCGAACTGCCGCCCTGAGCTGGCCTTAAAGTGTACTTGCGCGCGAAAAACTGCATAGGTTTCGCACCGATATCCCGGCCGCCTGTTCAGCAGCTGTTCGGGAGCCGCAAGCGGCTCGTCATCGCCTCGAGGGCCACCCGTGGCTTGACGTTGAGCTCTAACGCCTCTCGACATGCCAGTACAGCCTCCAACCGGGCCAGCGCGGCACTGGGCTCGAGGCTGTTGGCCAACCGGGCCGTGTCGGCTCGACGATCGGGATGGGCCAGTTGGGCATCCGCGGCCCGGGCGCGTACGACGAGGACGTCGCGATAGCAACCAGCCAGGTCCACCAAGCAACGATCCAGCGCATCGCGGTTGAGCCGGGTGGTCCGTGACTTCTGGCGTCGCTCGAGTTCCTTGATGGCTCCGGCCGCTCCCCGTGCGGCGCCTCGGCCCAAGCCGGGGCCCTGGCCGCCAGCGCCGTGGGCGATCTGCCAACTCTCGGTCTCGGTACTGTCCAGGACCGCCGAGCGCGCCTTTGCCTCCTCCTCGGCGCTGAGGATCAGCTCGTCGGCCGCGGCCAGGCACGCCGCGAGGGAAGTCAAGGAGGCAGGGATGTCCAGGACCGCCTTGCGGGTGAGCCGGGTGTTCTCGTCGCGGGCCAGGTGTCGGGCTCTGCCGACGTGGCCCTGGGCAGCGGTCGCAGCCCAGGCGGCCATGGCTGGATCGATGCCGTCGCGGCGTACGAGAACGTCGGCGATGGCCGACGGTGCCGGGGTCGTCAGCGTGACCGTTCGGCAGCGCGACCGGACGGTGATCGGCACGTCGTCAGGATGCAGCGAGGGCGCACAGAGCAGGAAGACCCCCCGCGGCGGGGGCTCCTCGATCGCTTTCAGCAAGGCGTTGGCCGCGCGTTCGGTGAGCCGGTCCGCGTCCTCGATGATGACGACCTGCCAGCGACCGCCAGCTGCCTTGCGGCTGCCCGTACGTACCAACTCGCGGGTGTCCTCCACTCCGAAGGACAGACCTTCGGGTACGACGACGGTGACGTCGGCGTGGGTACCGGCCAGCGTGGTGTGGCAGGCCTGACACCGCCCGCAGCCGCCGGATTCGCACTGCAGCGCGGCGGCGAAGGCCCGAGCCGCTACCGACCTCCCAGATCCTGGCGGACCGGTGAACAACCAGGCATGCGTCATCGACGCGGGTTCGGCTACCGCCGCGGCCAGTTCGTCGACGACGCCGGGTTGGCCCACGACGTCGGTCCAGACGCTCATGACGGTTCCGCGGAGTGCACGCGCTCGACGCCGAGAACTGTTTCGATTCGGTGCGCGATCCGGGCAGCCAGCGCCTCGGGTTCGGCTCGCGCGTCCAAGACCAGGTAGCGGGCGGGGTCCTCCGCGGCCAGACCAAGAAACGCCTGCCGGACCCGCTCGTGAAAGGCCTGTGACTCGGCCTCGAGCCGGTCGGCCGCGGCCCGGCCTCGGATCCGGGCCAGCCCGACCTCGACCGGGACGTCGAGGAGCACGGTCAGGTCCGGTACCAGACCCTGAGTGGCCCAGCCGGAGAGGTAGCCGATCTCGTCGGCGGGTTGGCCGCGGCCGGCGCTCTGATACGCGATCGAGGAATCGACGTACCGATCGGTGATCACGATCTGTCCCGCGGACAGCGCAGGCCCGATCGTCATGGCTACGTGCTGTGCCCGGTCGGCGGCATAGAGCAGGGCCTCGGCGCGGTCGCTCAGATCGGTGTTGGCGGGGTCGAGCACGATCGACCGGATCGCCCGGCCGAGCACACCCTCGCCGGGCTCGAAGGTCGTGCGTACCTGGTGGCCTCGCTCGCGCAGCCAGGTCGCCAGCAGCGGCACCTGGGTCGACTTCCCGCAGCCCTCGCCGCCTTCGAACGCCACGAACAGGCCCCCGGAGTCGGCACCCGCCCTCAGACGGATGGCGGGCGGGAGGATCACGCCGACCAGACTAGGTAAGCCGCGAGGTTCCCTGCGATTCGGTAGCACGAGTCGACGCTAGACAGGACATCCGACCACAGAAGCGGATGTGGCTCTTGACCCTTGCGGGCGCGGCGTTTGGGACAATCCAGTGATGCCTACGCCGGACCGCAGCCTCCGTTGGGATGCCCCGACCTACGACCGGTACGCCGACGAGCGGGCCCGCCCGTTTCACGATCTGCTTGCCAGGGTGGGCGCATCGCGGCCCCACGTGGTCGTGGACCTCGGGTGCGGTACCGGCTCTGGGTTGCTGACCATGGCGCACCGGTGGCCGGGTGCGCAGCTGATCGGTGTGGACTCCTCGATCGACATGCTGGCAGCGGCGGAGGAGGCTCTGAGCGGGGTTCATGACGTGCGGCTGATCCACGCCGACGCGCGAACCTGGTCGCCGGATACCGCAATTGACGTCCTGGTCAGCAATGCATTGTTGCAGTGGATTCCCGATCACGCCGAGCTAGTTGCTGCGATGGCCAGTTGGCTTGGCCCGGATGGCTGGTTGGGCCTGCAGGTCCCGGGCAACTTCGACGCGCTGTCGCATGTTTTGCTGCGCCGACTCGCCGATAGTCCACAGTGGATCGGCCAACTCGGTGGAGCTCTGCGCGGCGCTGATTCGGTGCTGGATGCGGCGGGGTACCTCCTAATCCTGTGGCGGGCCGGCTTGAGCGTCGAGGCCTGGGAGACGACGTACCTGCACGTGCTGAGCGGGCCGGATCCGGTGCTGCGCTGGACCAGCGGTACGGCGCTGAGACCCGTCTTCGACGTACTCGGTGACCGGGATGCCGAAGAGTTCTCCGGGCAATACGCCGAACTACTTGGCACTGCCTACCCTGCGGATGAGACCGACCGGGTCCTGTTCCCGTTCCGCAGGATTTTTGCGGTCGCCCGGCAAGAGGAGAGCGTGTGATCGACGGACTGCACCATGTGCAGGTGTCCTGCCCGGCCGGGTCGGAGGACGCCTTGCGGGCCTTCTACGGCGGCGTCCTCGGGATGACCGAGCTCACCAAGCCGCCCGTCCTCGCCGCTCGCGGTGGCGTGTGGTTCCGGCGAGGTACTGCCGAGATCCACTGCGGCGTGGAAGCGGGTTTTCGCCCAGCCCGCAAGGCGCATCCGGGTCTGGTCTGCACTGATGTGGATGCCGTAGCCGCGGCGTGTAACGCGGCCGGGCAAGAGGTCATGTGGGACGACAACTTTCCCGGGTTCCGACGCTGCTACGTGCAGGATCCGGTCGGCAACCGCCTGGAGCTACTCGAGGCGCATTGAGCTGGGCTGCAGTGCAGCGCATTCTGACAATGTCTCAGGCAGAGTCGTCTCAGTCCGAGTCGGTGAGCTTGTAGGCAAAGGTCCGGTATGGGTGTTCGAGGACCTGGCGACCAGTGGTGTCAGGATGCGTGGCGAACAGGTCGCGGGCGGCTTGGAGGAGCCGTCCGCGCTCGGCGGGCTCGAGCAGCACGACCCGGCTTCGGGTGGCGATACCGTCCACGACCTGTTCGAGCGGAAGGCTGTGCACGTGCCCAAACTCAGCTCGTTCCAGCTTCGCGCCCAGAACCTCGGCTAGCCCAGCGGCGGGCTCGTCCACGTCGGTCACGACCTGGGTATCGTCCAGGAGTTCGCTGAGCGCGGCCACCCACGGCACGCGCTCGTCCCGGAGGTTCCAGACCAACCCCACTACCCCGGCCGGTCGCCGGACTCGGCCGATCTCGGTTGCCGCGAGCGGAACGTCGAACCAGTGCGCGGCCTGGCCCACGACTACGGCATCCACCGCGTCGTCCGGAAGCGGGATCGCCTCGGCCGTCCCGACGAGGGTCTGCGCATCAGGGTGTCGGGCCCCGAGCTCGGCCAGCATCTCAACGTCGGGATCGACGGCCACGACCTCATGACCCGCCTTGAGAAGTGCCTCGGACAGCTTTCCGGTACCGGCGCCGAGATCGAGGACTCGACGCTGCCCCGCACCGAGGAGGAACCCGACGACCTCGTCCGGGTAGCCCGGCCGAAGTCGGGCGTATGCGCCGGCCACGGCTCCGAAGGATCGGCCATGCCGTTCCCGTTCCGCCCGGTGATCGGTCAACGGGAGGTGGCGGCGGTTTTCGTGGCGGCCGCCTGCTTGGCTGTCGTCTTCTTGGCTGCCTTCTTGGCTGTCGTCTTCTTGGCTGCCTTCTTGGCGGCGCGCTTCGGGGCCGGTCCGCGCGCCCGTCGGTCGGCGAGCAGTTCGATGGCGCGCGCATCGGTCAGCGTCTCGATCTCGTCACCCTTGCGCAGGCTGGCGTTGGTCTCGCCGTCGGTGACGTACGGGCCGAATCGGCCGTCCTTGACCACCATCGGTTTGCCGGTACTCGGGTCCTCACCCAGTTCCTTCAGGGGCGGCGCAGCGGCACCGCGGCGACCCCGCATCTTGGGCTGGGCGAACAGCGCTCGGGCCTCGTCCAAGGTGACGGTGAACAGCTTCTCCTCGGCATCCAGCGAGCGCGAGTCGGTGCCCTTGGCCAGGTACGGGCCATACCGACCGTTGCGCGCTTCGACCTTCTCCCCATCGAGCTCCCCGACCGCGCGCGGCAAGGTGAGCAACTGCCGAGCCTGGTCCAGGGTCACTGTTTCGGGCGTCATGGTCGCGAAAAGGCTTGCTGTAGGCGGCTTCTCGTCAGATCCTTCGGGCAGGACCACGGACACGTACGGGCCGTACCGACCGGCTTTGACCATGATCGTGTGCCCGGTCTCCGGGTCGGGTCCCAGACTCCGATCGCTGCTCGGCGCGGACAGGAGTTCGGCCACCCGATCCTGGCTCAGCTCGTCCGGGGCGATGTCGTCGGGAAGGCTGGCCCGCTCGCCTTCGTCCCCATCGGCCTGCAGGTACGGGCCGTAACGGCCGACCCGTACGACGACCGGCTTGCCCTCGTAGGTGGCGCTGAGCGGGATCGAGTTCACCCCGCGGGCATCGATGTCACCGAGGCGCTCGGACACCAGTTTCTTGAGGCCACCGGACTTGGCGATGCCGCCTTCCTGACCGGTGTCGCTGCCGAAGTAGAACCGGGTCAGCCAGTCGACACCGCGCCGTTCACCGTTCGCGATGTCGTCCAGATCCCCTTCGACCGAGGCGGTGAACCCGTAGTCGACCAGCCGTGCGAAGTGTTGTTCCAGCAAGCCGACGACCGCGAATGCCACGAACGACGGCACCAACGCTGCCCCCTTCTTCCAGACATACCCGCGGTCCTGGATGGTCTGCATGATCGAGGCGTAGGTCGAGGGTCGGCCGATTTCAAGCTCCTGCATCGCACCGACCAGACTCGGCTCGGTGTATCGGGCGGGCGGTGAGGTGTTGTGCCCCTTCGCTTCCAGCTCCCGAGCGGTCAGTTCCTGTCCGCGAGCCAACGTCGGCAGCCGACGTTCGCTGTCCTCTCCCTCGGCGCTCTCGTCGTCGGAGCTCTCGACGTAGGCCCGCAGGAAACCCGGGAAGGTGATGGTCTTGCCGCTGGCCGCGAACTCGGCCACTTCACCGGTGGTCGAGGATCCGGTCAGCCGGACCGAAAGGCTGGTACCCACCGCGTCGGCCATCTGCGAGGCGACCGTGCGCTTCCAGATCAGCTCGTAGAGGCGGAACTCATCCGAGGACAGCTGCCCGGCGAGTTGTCCCGGCGTACGGAAGGAATCGCCTGACGGTCTGATCGCCTCGTGCGCCTCCTGTGCGCTCTTGACCTTGCGGGCGTATCGGCGCGGCTCGGC
>JALZIL010000135.1 GCA_030860305.1 Actinomycetota bacterium | reverse complement strand
GGACCGCCCTGTGCTCTGTGCCAGCTATGCGCTTGATAGCCCGGCGTGCCGCCCGCCCGTGGCGACAAGGTCGGCGACCGCCGTTGGGCTCAGGCGCTGCTCACGTCGGTGTGGCCGAAGTCGTTGCCGACGTAAAGCAACGGCTCACTCGCCGTACGCGCCAGCGCGTAGGCGAAGCAGTCGCCGAAGTTGAGTCCTGCTGGATGACCCGACCCCTTGCCGAAGTCGCGATAGGCCTGCCGTCCCACGCGCACGTGCTCCGGCGTCACGGGCTCGACAACAACGGCGATGGCGAGCAGAAGGTCATCTAGCCGGCGGCCGAGGATCGGGTCGCCCAGTCGATCTATGACAATGCCGGCCTCCAACAAGGTGCCTGTGGAGATCCTCGTCGTTGTGGACGAGGCCAACGTGCGCATCAGTTCATCGCATCCATCTTCCCCGCGCATGACGGCGATCAGCGCGGAGGTGTCGATGATCAAGCGGGTACGCCGGCGTCGTCGTACAGCTCCGCCGACAGATCTCCGCTGCTTGCCGCGTCGGGCCAGCGGCGGGCGGTATCGCGGGCGATTGCTCTGATCGAGGCAAGGCGCCCAGACACCTCGCCATCGGTCTGTTGGAGCCTGTCCAGACGCTCGGCGAGGGCGATCTCGATGGCTGACGTCATGGACTCGCCGGTTCTCCGCGCAACCTCTCGGGCAAGTTGCTGCGTGCTTTCCCGCTTGATGTTGATCCCCATGCAGCCAGTCTACCCGTATACGTCTACCAGGGTAGATGCTTGGCGTGGCGGGTGACCGGGAAGACCCATACTCGCAGTGCGACAAAGCGCACCAATCCGATCCCGCCGGTGACCGCGGCGACCAGAAGCACCTGGAGGAACCATCCCGAGTTGGGCACAACCGCCTGCAGAAGGACCAGAGCCAGACTGGTCGCGGCCAGGCCGATCACAGCCAAGCCGCCGCCCTTCAGTTGGGCGCGCACCCAGCCGACGGCTGCCGATGCGTGGAACGTGAGCCGACGGTGCAACTCGTTGGCCAGCAGGGTGCTGGCCACCATCCCGATCAGGTTGGCGGCCAGATTACCGAGCGAGCCGAAGGCGACGAAAACAGCGGCGTAGAGCCCGGAGCTGAGCAGGCCCACGACGGCAAACCGGGAGAGCTGGGCGAAGGTACTTTCATCCGTCAGCCGCGACCGTACCCAGGCCGCCAGATCTGCGACTGCGCGCGCCGGGTTGGGCGCATCGGCCAATAGCAGGGCACCCCTGCGCATTGCCAGGGTCGGGCAGGTCACGGGGTCTCCGAGGTCTAGCCGGATAGTTTGATTTCCTTAGTACGTTCGCAGCAACCGTTGTCAGCAGATCTACATTCCCCGCCGTTATGGCACAACGGCGAAATCGGGCGCCGGATCGTGACCGTTGTGTCCACGACGGCGAGAAGGGGACGGAACCGGGTGGCCATCCTCATCGACGCGCCGGTGTGGCCGTTCCGGGACCGGCTGTGGTCACACCTGGTCAGTGACGTGTCCTATGCCGAGTTGCATGACTTCGCCGGGCGGCTCGCACTTCCCGAACGGGCCTTCCACCGCGACCACTACGACGTGCCCGCCGAACGGCATGCCGAAGCGGTCGCACTGGGGGCGCGCTCGGTCAGTGGTCGGGAGGTCCTGGCGGCGCTGCGGCGCGCTGGTCTGCGCCAGCCTGGGCCGCGGCGCCCTCGGCCGGCTGGCCAGCCGCCGGATCAGCCGGCGTCGCGGCGCCCGGATTCGCTCGCAGGAGGCTGAGTTCGGCGGTCATGTTCCGCCTAGCGAGGACCTCCGCCGGAGCGAGGGGTGCAAGGCGGTAGAGCGACGGCGCCGCCAACAGTGACTCGAGTACGGTCGCCCGCCCGGCCCGGAACTCCGGATCGGGAACGTGCGCATACTCCTGCCGGATAGCGTTGGCGTAGGCCACGTACGCCTCCGGTGGGCTACCAAGGACCATCAGATCCGCGTCGTTGAGCAGTTCCCCGTTCCGGTCCCCGTCGTTCGGGTCGTGGCGTGCGGTCAGGCGTACGAGCCGCGCCACCTCGTGCACACGTCGGCTCGGCAGACCCAGCGCGCCAAGCTCATTCACGGCGAGACACGCACTGCGCTCCTCGTTGTCAGTGGCCTGCGGGTCATATATCGCATCGTGATACCAGGCAGCCAGCCGTACGGCGTCGATGTCCGCTGCGTGAGCGCCGTACTCATCCAGAAACAACAGTACGGCGCTCAGATGCCCGATCCCGTGGTAGCGCCGGTGCGGCTCACTCCACCGGGTGATCAGATCTGCCCAACAGTCGAGCGCCGGCCGACTTGCCCCGACGACGGCAGTCCATGCGGCGGCGAGGTCCACAGGCATCGAGCTCAGCGGAAGCCGCAGGTGCGCACGATCAGCAGTGCGACCGCCCGGGCAGTGCTCACTAGATCGCTGATCTGCACCTGTTCTCGCGGTGAGTGTGCCAACCGGACATCACCAGGTCCGAAGTGGACGGTGGGGATGTCTTCGGCGGCGTACAACCGGAGGTCGCTGCCGTAGGCCGCGGCTGCCTCCGGTGGAGTGCTACCCCGGATGTCGGCTGCCGCAGCCTGTACCCAGCCCAGCAGGGGATGCCCAGGCGGCAGTGTGCCACTTCCGAATTGGCCGCCCGACCAGGTGACGGTCGCAGGATGATCGGCCAGCCAGGGATCCTTGGCGCAGGCTTCGACGACCCGGTCCTCGAGGACCTTGCGAGCCGCTGCCGAGGGCTCGCCGATCGCGACGCCATACCGTCCCTCGGCCACCAGTCGATCCGGGACACTGCTGGGCCAGTCTCCACTGTGGACGATGCCGATGGACAGCGCGTAAGGCAGGTCGTGTCCACGCAGACGTACGTCTGTGTCGGCGTTGCGTTCGGTTTCCAACTCTCGCAGGGCGAGATGGATCGGCCAGAAGGACTCGAACGCACTGACTCCGAGTTCGCGGGTGGCCCCATGTGCGGCTCGGCCGGTCACCTCGACCCGGAAGGTGAGCGCCCCGGCGTTGGCTGTGTGCACCGTTCCGCTGGTGGGCTCGAGAATGACAGCCGCATCGCCGAGATGCCCTCGGCGCAGGGTCGCCCAAGCGCCCAACCCGCCGTCCTCCTCGCCCACAACGCTCTGCAGGGACAGCTTCCCGGCCAGGCGTAGGCCGCTGTCCCGCACAGCCTTCGCCGCTGTCAGAGCGGCTGCCACACCCGCCTTCATGTCGCACGCTCCGCGCCCGTGCACGACGTCACCCTCGATCCGCGGGTGGAAGGGGTCACCGGACCACCGCGATGGGTCGCCCGGCGGGACCACGTCGATGTGCCCGTTCAGGATCAAGGTGGGCCCGTCGCCGCCGCCGGTGGTCCCGACCAGACCCCAGGCCTCGGTACGCGGCGCCTCCAGGCCAGGGAAGTCCGGGTGAGCCTTCGCTTCGGGAAGGTCGATCGCCCAGAGGTCGGTGTCCAGCCCGAGGGGGTCGAAATACCCAGCCAGCCGGTGCTGGGCGTCGCTTTCCGCAGCACTGCCGGTGATCGAGGGAATGGCGATCAGCTCGACCAGGCGATCCAACGCCCAGGCCGAGTCGATCGCGTCCAGGACGCGTTGTTCAAGCGTGGATAGGTTCGGCACGCGGGTCATGATGGCATCGGTGCGGCGGGGTGCCCACGCTGCGGGGTGTGGCGTTGCTAGCGTCTGCCCGACGGTGCCATGGTCGAGTCAGGGTGAGAGCGGTGCGCGTGAGTCCTGTTCGTAGCTCAGGAGCAGTCCGGCTGCTCGAGGACCTGGTTCGGATCTCCTCCGTTGGCGCCAACGAGGGCACGGTCAACCGGCACTGCGCCCTGATGCTCACGGCCGTCAACGCCCGGACCCAGTTCGTCAGCTGGGCACCCAATCGGGAGCAGCTCGTCGCCCGATTCGACGGTACCGGTCCGCCGTTGACGCTGACCGGCCACGTGGACACCGTGCCGGCTGACCGTACGGGCTGGAGCGTCGACCCCTGGGCGGCCGAAAGTGACGGCACTCGGATCGTGGGCAGAGGCACGTCGGACATGAAGAGCGGCATCGCCGCCATGGTGACCGCCGTGGTCGGCCATCTCCGGCGGCCACATGTCTGCCGGGGAATCCAACTAGTCCTCACCGCCGCCGAGGAGACCGGTTGTCAGGGCGCGTTGCGAGTCCCCTCGTCGGTGCTGGGCCAGGGTGGTCCGCTGCTGGTGGGGGAGCCGACGTCGAACGCGCTCGTTCCGGCGCACAAGGGCGCCCTGTGGCTTCGGCTGACAGCCCGCGGTAGGGCGGCACACGGATCGGCACCCGAACTCGGGGACAACGCGGTGGTCCGCCTGGCTCGCGCAGTGACGGCCCTGCACGACGTCTCGTCCTGGCCCTCGGATGAGCGGTTTGGGCAGGTGACGGCCAATGTGGGCAGATTCTGCGGTGGGGTGCAGCCCAACGTCGTACCCGATTCCGCCGAGTTGCAGCTCGACCTCCGCACCGTCCCTGGCGTGGATCCGATGAAACTGCGGCAACAAGTGAAAGACATTGTCGGGGAAGACATCTCGGTCGCTGACCTGGTCGACCTGCCGCTCGTCGACACCGACGTAGATGATCCGTTCGTCGATCTCGTCCGCGACGCCCTGGTGGGCAACGGCCTCCCCGATGAGCCGTCGCCTCCGGCTCGCTTCTTCACCGACGCCTCCGCGCTGATCGGCTTGCTCTCGAATGGCTTGGGGAACCGGCCGGCACCGGTGCCCACGGTGATCCTCGGCCCCGGAGAGCCTGATCAGTGCCATGTGGTCGACGAGTGGTGCCGAGAGGATCGGGTGGAACAGGCGGTTGCGGTGTACGCCTCGATTCTGGCCGCCTGGTGCGACGGCGCGGGGATGACGGTGGCGACCTGAGCGAGGCCGTACGGATCGGGCGCCTTGACCTCCGACCGGCGTCGGCACATCGTGGCTTGCTTGCCGACCCGGTCGCGGCCGCACTGGAGGAGGCCGCGCTGCAGGACTCCTCCTTCGCGGATGTGGCGGTGGCTGCGATCGACCCCGGGCTCGCCGATACCGCGGCCTTCTGCGCCGCCTATGACGTACCGCTAGAAATCTCCGCGAACTGTGTCGTGGTGGCTGGCAAACGCGACGGGGAGCAACGGATCGCTGCGTGTGTGGTGCTGGCCACGACCCGAGCCGACGTGAACGGAATCGTCAAGCGACGTCTCGACGTGCGCAAGG
Organism: Actinomycetota bacterium; assembly: GCA_030860305.1. The sequence goes on along the minus strand of JALZIL010000135.1, from coordinate 693 downwards.
CCTCCTTCCTCTCCATGGACGAGGCGGTGGCGCAGTCCGGAATGGAGTACGGGGGAATCACGCCGCTGGGTCTGCCCGTGGACTGGCCCGTGCTCGTCGACGAGGCGGTGGCCACGCTGGAGTGGGCGATCATCGGCAGCGGCCTACGACGATCCAAGCTCGTGCTTCCCGGCGCTGCGCTTGCCGCGTTGGCGGCACGGGGTCCCGGGGGTGTAGTCCCGGGGCTTGCCGTCGGCACATCCAGCTAGATGTCCTGGGCTGAGACGTTGGGCGGCGGGCCGGTCGAAACCCGCTCGGCGCGCACCATGAGAGCAGCCGACGGGATCACCTTGCCGTTGAGATAGGTGGACAGCCGCGAGCGCGAGGTGCCCAGCCGGCTGGCGAACTCGGCGCGGCTCAGGCCGGATCGCGACACCAAATCTCTCAGTGCATCGGCCACTGCTGCGCGTTCGGATGCCTCAGACCGTCGACGGGCCCGGCGGATGGCCTCGGTCATGAGTTCGGCCACGCCATAGGGCCGGGTATGGCCGAGCGCCTCCTCGATCTGGCGAGCCGTCCCGCCCCAAGGGTCGGAGTCGATGGCCGATGCGAGCAGGGCGTAGTCACGAAGGTCGCCTCGCTCCATGGCCGTCACGACCGCCTCGCTCGGCCAGGTGTCGACCGGGTCATCCGGCGAGGTTGTGATGTTTCGAA
>JALZIL010000124.1 GCA_030860305.1 Actinomycetota bacterium | reverse complement strand
GGGCGCTACGCCGGCCCGGTCGGTTGGCTGGACGCCGCCGGGAACGGCGAATTCGGCGTGGCCCTGCGCTGCGCCCAGATCGAGGACCGAGCACTGCGACTGTTCGCGGGCTGCGGGATCATGGCCGATTCCGAGCCGGAGGCTGAGCTCGCCGAGGCGCAGGTCAAACTGCTGGCCATTCGCGACGCCTTGGAGAGCTGAGGCCACCTTGAGCGCGGTGGCGGTCGGGGCCCGGCACCGCCGCACGCGCTCGGCTCCACGTGTGCTGGCTGCCAGCACGTCCGGCATCTTCGTCGAGTCCTTTGACTGGTCGCTGTACGCGCTGATGGCGCCCTTCCTGGCCGATCAGATGTTCCCTGGGTCGAGTCCGGTGGCCAGGCTGCTCGGCGCGTACGTCGTCTTCGCCGCTGGCTTCCTGGCGCGTCCGTTCGGCAGTTTTCTGATGGGCCGGGTGACCGATGTCCGCGGCCGCCGCGCAGGACTGACCTACTCGGTGTCGTTGATGGCGCTCGGGGCGCTGCTCATCGCCGTCACACCGAGTTCGGCCGTGATCGGGTGGGGCGCAGCGGTTCTGATTGTCATCGCTCGGCTCGTACAAGGGATTGCCATGGGTGGTGAGGTCGCCACTGCGGCCACCTACGTCGTGGAGTCAGCGCCGGAGAGCAAGAGATATCGCTTCGGAGCCTTCACCTACGCCGGAGACGCGCTCGGCGTGCTCGGGGCCACGATCGTGTTGGCGGTCCTGCTGTCCACGATGGGCGCTGACGCGGTCAGGGACGGCGGTTGGCGGATTGCCTTCTTCGTGGCAGCCGCACTGGGCTTGGTCGCCTTGTGGATCCGGCGTGGCGCCCCGGAGTCCACTGTGTTCGTGGCCTCTCAGGCGGTCGAGGTCAAGACGCCCGTTTGGCCGATGGTCCGCGAGCACGTGCCGCGGATGGTCCTGGTCTTCGCCCTGACGATCGGCTCGACGATGGGGGTGTACTTCGGCAGCATCTATCTGCCGCAGTTCGCCGCGAACACGGGTCAGATCTCCGAGGAAGCCGCGGCTGCGCAGCACACGGTGGCCCTTGGGGTGCTTCTGTTGGCGATGATCGCCTCCGGATTTCTCGCCGATCGGTACGGGCCGCTGGCCCTGATCCGGCTCGGATTCACCGCCGCGGCAACGCTGGCCGTGCCGCTGATGCTGGGTCTGGCATCCGGACTGCTGCCGTACTTCGTGGCCGCACCGCTGTTCACCCTCTGCATCGGCCTGCAGCTCGGCGTCACACCGGTGACCGGCGCGCGGCTCTTTCCGGTGCCGATTCGCGCGGTGGCGTTGGGCATTCCAGCGGCGTTGGCGATCGCGCTCTTCGGTGGCACATTCCCGTTCCTGGCCGAATGGTTCGTCGATCTCGGCAATCTGCAATGGGTTCCTGCCTATGCCGGTCTCGGGCTTGCGATTTCGGCGCTCGGCTCGTGGATCGTGACCGAAAAGCTGCTGTACGCCGTCGACCACATGGGTGGTCGCGGTCAATCCGATCCGTCAGTTGCCGGCTCGGCTGGCAAGGTGGGGTTCTAGTGCGGCAGCAGCGATGGGGTACGGCCTTGCCTGAGTTCCCTCCCTCGGCTGGCGGTCGCGAGTCGGCGCGTTTCAATACGGCAGCAACGATCGGGGACGTGGATGGTCAGCTCCGCCCACCGGCCGCCGGTTCCCAGCCTGAGAATCTCGATCAATATTCCGAAACATCTTGCACCACATTCTGTTTGACTGTAGACTCGAACACATGTTCGAGGGCGAGTTCACCGGGGACTGGGTGTTCGCCGACGGGGAGTGGCACCCCGAGATCTACGACCCGATCGACCTCGACCCGGCCGAGATTATCTCCGGGCAGGACGTGCCGATCCCAGGCTGCCCGACCGGGGCCGGCCTGGCGATCCTGCTCGCCGGATTCGACGATGCCCAAGTTCCCGATGCGGGGGTGCTGGACCGGATCGTCGGCTACGAACGCCTCGCCGCCTGGGCCGCGGCCGGACAGGCGCGCGCCCTGGCCGACCTCACCACCCGCCGCACCGCCGACGATGTGAACGAACTGCCGTACGCCGTCGAAGAAGTCGCCCTGGCCCTGTCCTGTTCCCGGATAGCGGCCGGCACCAAGGTCGACCTCGCCCTGGACCTGGCGCAGCGGCTCCCGGCAACGCTGGACGCCTGGGAGCAGGGCCGGATCTGTCACGCCCGGGCCCGGGCCCTGTCCGAGGCCACCACCCGGCTCTCAGCAGAGGACGCCGCCTTCGTCGAAGCTTTCCTGCTCACCGAAGCTGAGACCCTCAGCCCGGCCCGGCTCAAGGCCAAGGCCACCGCGCTGGCCGACTCCCTCGACCCCCGCGAGATCGTGGACCGCCACAATGATGCCGCCGACGGCCGCAAGGTGATCCGGGAACCCCGCGAGGACGGCATGGCCTGCCTCTGGGCGCTGCTGCCCGCCGACCAGGCCGCCACCGTATGGGCCGCGGTCAACACCCGCGCCCAGACCGGCCACAACCCCG
>JALZIL010000118.1 GCA_030860305.1 Actinomycetota bacterium | reverse complement strand
CAAGCAACTGGTCGACCCACGGCTGCACCCGCTCGTCGGACAGCGACGGCATGGCGGTGAAGTTGCAGTGCGAGTAGGTAGGCGATTCCCAGATGGACTCGAAGGCCCCAGGCATCAGCTCCTCGCGGCCGATCGCCTCCCAGGTGTTGATCCCGATCGCCGCGGCGTCCGCCCGCTCGTCGAGCACAGCACGAAGGGCGTCCAGCTCGCTTCGGCCGGTGTCGCCGTGCTTGCCCACGTCACTGTTGATCCGTAACAACTCGACCGCGTCCGCACCCAGCCCAGCCTGATCGAGATAGTGCACCGGCAGGATCGCCGCCTGCGCGGAATCCTGTGAGCCGAGCGCGAGTCGCTTTCCGCGCAGGCTCTCCAACCCCTTCATGTCGCTGCCGGTCCGCGTGACGAACACCGTCTGATACACGGTGTCGGTGTCCCGCATGGCCAGCGCCCGGCAGGCGCCGTCGGTCTGACCGACGGTCCGAACCCAGGCCAGGTTGGTGTTCCAAGCAAGGTCGATCATGCCCTCCTGCAGGGCGTCGACCTGGCGGCCGTAGTTGGAGAACAACACGAAATCCATCTCCGCCGGACCACCGACGAAGTAATCGCGCATGCCCTCCCAGATAGTGACCACGTTGGGCGTGTACGCCACCGCACCCACAATCAGTGGCTTGCTCATGTATCCAGTCTCCGTCTCGATCAGAACAGGGGCTGGCCGGTAATGGCCTTGCCGTAGAAGTCATAGAGGACATCAGCGGTGGGAGCCATCACGTGACCCGCTCGGGCGTCGCGGAAGTACCGGGCGATCTGCAGGTGCTCGGAGAACGCCGCCCCCCCACAGACTCGCATCGCGGAGTCGGTGATCCGCAACGCGGCATCGTTGGCCGCGGCCTTGACCCCCAACACATGCAGAACGGTGTCCTCGGCGGGTTCGGCGAGCCGTCCGGCTGCTTGATCGACGTAGGCCCGAGTGCTGGCCAGATCGATCGACATTTTGGCCAGCTGTGCACGGATGGTCGGCAACGCGGACAGGCTCTGGTCCAGGTGCTCCAACTTCGCTGCACTGGTGTGCCGTACGGCTGCATCTACTGCCGCCTGACTGAGTCCCATTGACACCGAGGCGTTGCCGAGGTTGAACCAGGGCATCACCGTCGACAGCATGAGGTCGAATCCACCACCTGATGCACCCAGCCGATGGCTCTCCGGCACCTCCGCGTTGAAGGTCATCGGCGAGGAGGCATTGCCGCGCAAGCCGAGCCCGCGCCAGTCCCCGGTGACGCTGACTCCCGAAGTGTCGGCGGGGATCGCGTAGAGGTCGACCGTGTCGGCGCCGGCCGTCAGGGTCGACGCGACGTACACGTCGGCGTGCCCGGCCGATGTAACCCAGCTCTTGCGGGCTTCCATGCGCACGACCCCATTGCTCTGGGCCTGGGACACCGGCGCCCAGAAGTGGGAGCGAGAACCAGCTTCGGAGAAGGCGAGCGAGCCCAAGCTGTCGCCGCTGGCCAGTGCAGGAATCAGGTCGGGCAAGCCCGGCGGGGGCGCTGCGGCGGCCACCATCGCCGCGCTGACATGCATCAGATAGATCATGGCCGTCGAGCCGCAGGCGCCGGCCAGCGCGCTGGTGAAGTCGACCAGGTCCTGTGGCCCGCCGCCAAGACCGCCGACGTCAGTCGGCAGCGTGAGGCCCAGCAGTCCTGACTCGCGCAGCGCCGTTACCGCCTCGTCGGGGAACCTCGCGTTGACGTCGACATCCCGAGCTGACTCGCGCGCAACGTCAAGGACCGGATTGACTCGTTCGCTCAAATTCACGTTCGGAGGTTCCCTTCTGTTTCACAAGGGCCGGCGCTACCGGCAGGGGCGGTATCTATTCGGAATTGCGATATGCGCGCGCTGCGTACCAAAGCCCACAAAAACCGATCCCGAAACCGGCAAACAACGCAGCAGTGGACCCGTTGCCGCCGATGACGTTCGTGTCCTGGCCGAACTGCACCAGCTGTAAAACGGCCGCGACCAGGCCAAGCCCTCCAGCTGTCAGGTACAACGCAGCTTGGCCGGTTCGGGCAGCCAGCCCGCCGAGTACGGCCACCGCCAGCAACACCAACGCGGCTATGGGTGTGACCTTGGCCAGCCGCACTGCGTCGTTGCTCGGAGCGATAATCAACACGATCGACACGGCGGCGCCGATGCTGAGTCCATAGCCGAAGCGCTGCACCCGGGCGGACTGGGTGGTGTTCATCGCTGTGGTCATGACAGCCTCAGCAACAGCCGGGCCGGCCGGCCGGAGGACTGCCGCCATCGCGGCCGTAGCACGCCGTCCAGTCCAGCGGTTCGTCCCGATGCCGTTACCAGGATGACGACGTGGGCCACGAAGAGCAGGTAATAGGTCCACGGGAATTCGTTCGGTCCGTTCAGTACCGACAAGGCGATCGCGACCGTCTGTCCCATGCCGACAAGCGCCCAGAACCTGGTGGCGAGCCCGACGAGCAGGAACGCCCCGACGCTCGCCTCGACCAGCAGGGTCAGATAACCAAACAGCGTGAAGTTGGGCAACACAACGTTTTCAATCAGCCAGCTGAAGGGCGGGAAGACCGGATAGTCGACGGCGTAGTTGGTGAACTTGAACAACCCGGTGCCACTGTCCCGCCCGAATTCCGGAGGCGTTTTCCAGCCCGCGCTCTGGATCCACAACAGGCCGATCGCAATCCGCACGAATGCCAACCCGATGCGCGCGCCACGTCCGTGGTCAAGTTCGTCCGCCGAGTCGGGTATGACTTGCGGTGTCGCGCTCGCTGTGCTCACGACGGTCTCCTCGCCATTGTCATTCGGATTTCTCGCAGGCAGCGCCCCATCCGCTGGCACCACTTGAGTGTTCGCATTGCCGACAGATCCGGTTCATGTATTTGCATAAGTTTTCAGTCATTGGCCACTGAGCCCAGTGCGCGACTCAGCACGGCTTACGAGATAAGCATGTCCTTCCACTGTGTCAGAGCCACGGTGCGTCGAGGACTATAGGCATCTTACGGATCGATGACGAAGGCGGTCGGAGGGTCGGCGCCAGCCTCAGTGCGGCCAGGTCGGTGATCGTCCCAGGTGGGCGAGGATCCGGTCGAGGACACTCGCGCGCGCGGCCGCTGTTATCGCCGGCGCGAAGGCCGCACCGGGGTGCCTGCGCCCGGGGCTGTCGGGGACGGCCAGCGCGATCCCCAGGGCTGTCTCCTGTAGGTCCGGATCGACGGAGAACGGGGCACCGATGGCCCGAGCTACGTCCCAGC
>JALZIL010000115.1 GCA_030860305.1 Actinomycetota bacterium | reverse complement strand
AGATCGAGGAGGTCCTCAAGGGCGCGGACATGGTCTTCGTCACAGCCGGCGAGGGGGGTGGCACCGGTACCGGAGGAGCCCCGGTCGTGGCGAGCATGGCCCGCAAGCTCGGTGCGCTGACCATCGGTGTGGTCACCCGGCCGTTCTCCTTTGAGGGCAAGCGCCGGGCGGTGCAGGCCGAGGAGGGCATCGCCGAACTCCGCAACGAGTGCGACACCCTGATCGTCATCCCCAATGACCGGCTGTTGCAGCTCGGTGATCGCAACGTCAGCGTCATGGACGCCTTCCGGACTGCCGATCAGGTGCTCCTGTCCGGTGTCTCGGGCATCACCGACCTGATCACCACTCCTGGTCTGATCAACCTGGACTTCGCCGACGTGAAGGCGGTGATGTCCGGAGCCGGCTCCGCGCTGATGGGTATCGGTAGCGCACGCGGTGAGAACCGAGCCCTGGCCGCAGCCGAGCAGGCCATCGCCAGCCCGCTGCTGGAGGCTTCGATGGAAGGTGCGCACGGGGTCCTGCTGTCCATCTCGGGCGGCTCTGACCTGGGGTTGTTCGAGATCAACGAGGCGGCCTCGCTGGTCGCAGACGCCGCGCACCCCGATGCCAACATCATCTTCGGGGCGGTCATCGACGACGCACTCGGCGACGAAGTGCGAATCACCGTGATCGCCGCCGGCTTCGACGGCGGAACACCGACGTACAAGAGGGCAGACCCGTCGGTTCCGGCCGAAGGCACCTCTGAGACCCCACCTGCGGCCATCCCCAGCCCGACGGCCGCTGGTGAGCCCCGGGAAGTCGCGGCGCGTCCGGCGATACCGCAGCTGGCGACCGTGGCCCCCGGTGGGTCGTCCGGGCGGCCGTTGGCAGCTGAGGACTTCGACGACGATCTCGACATCCCCGAGTTCCTCCGCTGAGTCGCCCCCACCAACCCGTCGGCCGACGCAGGCCCGCCTGCCCAGCCGCGGCGCGGGTCCGTCGGATCGTCACCGCACGGTCCGGCGGGGTCAGTGCGGTGCCGTACGACACGTTCAACCTCGGCGACCGCGTCGGCGACGACAGCTCGGCGGTCCAGATCAATCGGGCGCGATTGGCCCGAGCGGTGGGCTCCGACGGCTCCGTGCTGAGCTGGATGCACCAGGTCCATGGCGACCAGGTGGTGGTGATCGGTTCCTCGCCGATGACCCAGCCGCCGGACTGTGACGCTTTGGTCACCGCCACCAGGGGTTTGGCGCTGGCCGTCCTCGTCGCCGACTGCGTCCCGGTGCTGTTGGCCGACCCTGTGGCCGGAGTCGTCGGTGCCGCCCATGCCGGCCGCGAGGGGGTTCGCCGGCACGTCGTCTCCAGTGCGGTCGAGGCGATGGTCGGACTCGGTGCCACCCCGCAACGCGTGGATGTGCTACTCGGCCCAGCGATCTGCGGTGGCTGCTACGAGCTGAGCCAGGACCTGGCCGACGAGGTCGAATCAGCCGCGCCGGGTGGTGCAACGCGCACTCGGACCGGAGCGCCGGGACTGGATCTGCGGGCGGCTCTGGCTGCCGAGTTGAGCCGGCTCGGCGTAGGGCAGGTGGTCAGCGATCCACGGTGTACGGCCGAGGACCCGAGCCTGTTCAGCTATCGCCGGGACGGGGTCACGGGTCGTCAGGCCGGAATCGTCTGGCTGCCGCAGTGACTGATCCGCGTGCGCACAGTCGTCCCGATCAGAGCAGTCCTCCGGATCAGAGCAGCGCTCCGACTCAGAGCGCCGCTCGGCGCCTTGCCGCGGTGCGCGCCCGGATCGCGGCCGCCTGTGCCGCCGCCGATCGGGATCCAGCGGAGATCACGCTGATAGCGGTGGGCAAGGGTATGGCCGCCGGGCAGGTCGCCGAGATCCTGGCTCTCGGGGTGACTGACCTCGGGGAGAACAAGGCCCAGGAGGCCGCGACCAAGGCAGCAGCTGTCGCCTCGCTACAACCGGAACCGGCTGCCCGCTGGCATTTCATCGGCCAACTCCAGCGCAACAAGGCCCGCCTCGTGACCGAGTTCGCCTCGATGGTGCACTCCGTCGACCGCCCGACCCTGGTCGTGGCCTTGGATCGCGCCGCAGCGGCGCGGCGCCAACCTCTCGAGGTGCTGTTGCAGCTCGATCTCGATCCGGAACCCGACCCGACCCGCGGAGGGGTCGACCCGCAGGACCTGGCCGCCCTGGCCGATGCAGTTCTCGGCGTCGAGCACTTGGCGTTGCGTGGGGTGATGACGGTGGCCCCGCAGGGCGTCGATGCACGGCGGGTCTTCGACCGTCTGGTCGGGTATTCGCAGGTGGTGCAAGCGATCCAGCCATCAGCCACCGCGATATCGGCCGGCATGAGCGGCGACCTCGAGGCCGCTATCTCGGCCGGGGCGACACACGTGCGTGTCGGAACGGCGTTGTTCGGAGCCCGGAAGCTAGCCTCCGAACACCGGAGTTGAGCGGCCAGGCGAAGCTGGGACGCAACATCGCTGGGGTAACAGTGGAGCGGCCAGGCGAAGCCGGGACGCAACATCGCTGGGGTAACAGTGGAGCGGATAGATCTGCCGGGTTCACAGTCGTTCGTGGTTGAGCAGAGCTGGCGAAGAGAAAGGGTTGTCCCGATGGCCGGAGCCATGCGCAAGATGGGCGTTTACCTCGGTCTTGTCGAAGATGACGACCGTGGTGAGTACGACTCCTATTCCGACGAGAGCTATCCGGGCTACGACGACTACACCGAAGACGCACCCGGTTACCACGCCGCGTCGGGCGAGGACCGGGGACGAAGCGGGCGCCGCAACGTTCCGGTCGCCGCCGGCAGTTCTGTGGCCCCGGTGGTCGCCAGCGGTGTTGCCCTGCGCGACCGGCCGAGCCCGGTCTCGCGCGCGGCCTCGGAGTATCGCATCACGACGCTGCACCCACGCACCTACAACGAGGCTCGTACGATCGGTGAGCATTTCCGCGACGGCGTCCCAGTGATCATGAATCTCAGTGAGATGGACGACTCCGACGCCAAGCGGTTGGTCGATTTCGCTGCCGGGCTGTCCTTTGGCCTGCGAGGTAGCATCGAACGGGTCACGAACAAGGTCTTCCTGATCTCCCCGCAGAACGTGTCCGTCACCGCTGAGGACAAGGCGCGGCTCAAGCAGAACGGGTTCTTCAACCAGAGCTAGCCCGTGGTGAGGGTCGACGGCGTTCACCGGTGCCTGAACGGCCGATCAGACACTCACTCTCGAGGGGCGCGAATTAGCAGTGAGCATCCTCTGGCAGATCATCGCGTTCGCGTTGCTGCTGTTCATGTTGCTCCTCCTGGCCCGCCTGGTCATGGACTGGGTGATGATGCTGTCTCGGGGGTGGAGGCCGGGTGGAGGAGCCGCAGCAGGTCTGGAGGTCATCTATTCCACGACCGATCCGCCGCTGACATTGCTGCGCCGGGTCCTGCCTCCGCTGAACCTGGGCTCGGTGAAGCTGGACCTCGGGTTTATGGTTCTTCTGATCGTGGTGTTCGTGTTGCGTCAGTTCACGCTGTCGCTGGCGTACTGACGATCTGCCAGAGCCTTGCCGGGTACCCCCGGGGCACCTGTTTCCAATACGTTGTCAGTTCAAAAGAAAAGTTCAGTTCAGACCCGAGTTCAGTTCAGAACCGCAACCTCAGGAGTGATTGACCGATGCCGCTGACTCCAGCCGACGTCCATAACGTCGTGTTCAAGAAGCCGCCCATCGGCAAGCGAGGGTACGACGAGGACGAGGTAGACGCCTTCCTCGATGTCGTCGAGGCCGAATTGGCCCGGCTGATCGAAGAGAACGCAGAGTTGCGTGCCCTTGTCGATCGCTCGGGGAGCCCCAGCTCGCGCGACGAGCGCTTCAGCAATGCACAGACCAACGCCAACATCGCCGAGCCGGCACGCGCAGCCGCACCGCCTCCACCGCCACCGGCCCCCGCTGCGCCAGCTCCCGAGCCGGCCCGCCCCACGCCCAGCAGCGGTCATGACAACGAGCGCACCTCGCGGGTATTGCAGCTGGCCACCGAAACGGCCGACCGGTACGTGGCCGAGGCCACCGCCGAGGCCGCTGAGCTGCGCAGCACCGCCAAGGCTGAGAGCGACCGACTGCTCAGCGAGGCGCGGACGAACTCCGAGCGGATGCTCAGGGACGCAAAGTCCCGCGCCGAGACGATGGTCAGTGAGGCCAAGAACCGTGCCGAGACCCTGGAGCGCGACGCCCGCGCGAAGGCGAGCGCGATCACGCAGGACGTCGAGCGCAAGCAGGTCGAGACCTTGGGTGCGCTGGAGGAGAAGCGAGTTGCTGCTGAGAAGAACATCGATCAGCTGCGCACCTTCGAGCGGGAGTACCGCTCGCGGTTGAAGTCATATCTCGAGTTGCACCTTCGCGAGCTGAATGGACGCGGCTCGGCCGAGCCGTCCGGCCCGGCTGCCCGCCCAGGGACCGCGGGTCAGCAGGGCGGCGGTTCGGGGCAGCCGGTGGCCGCTGGACAGAATCCGTTCGGCAGCAGCCGTCCGGGCTCCGGCTCCTCCAACAGTGGGGCTGCCGGCGACCAGGGGTCTCGTAGCGGGCACTGATCCAGAGACGGACTGCGACCCAACGGCGGGTCCTGCGACGGCTAGACGGTCAGCCGGCTCGCCGCAATCGGATGTCGACGATGCCCGCGTGTCCGAGGTCGACGCCGTATGTTTCCCAGCCGGCGGCGGGAGCCGTCATGTCCGTCACGCCATGGCCTTGATCAACCCACTCGACGAACGGCAGCTTCACGAACTCCAGGTCGGTAGCCAGAGTCTCGGCTTGGAGCAGTTCGTGGTGCTCGCGCAGCGCGCTGAGCGTGGTTTCGACGCCGGAGTGAAGCCTGACCGAAATTCGGTCGGAGACGGACAGTCCAGAGTCTCGCCGTGACTCCTGGATTCCGCGGATGACGTCGCGAGCCCATCCCTCGGATTCAAGCTCAGGAGTGAGGCTCAGATCCAACCGGATCATTCGGCCGCTCTCGAACCGGGTGCCCGCGTCGTCCGCGACCGCTGGGGTCAGTTCGAACTCCCCGTGGGTGAGGACCACACCGGCGCAGGTGACCGTGCCGTCTGGGTTCTCGGTGAACTGCCCGGCCCGGGCAGCGCGGATGACGTCCTGCACCTTGGAGCCCAGCCGGGGCCCGAGGACGCGAGCGTTTGGCCGTAGGACGAACGACTGAGCATCCAACGCTTCGAGCTGCAAGCGCTTGACGTTCACCTCGTTCTTGATCAGTTCGAGATAGCGTTGCAGACGCTCGTGGTCGGTGGCCTGAACCGTCAGGGATGGCAACGGCTGGCGTACCCGTACCTGATTCGCCTTGCGGATCGAGAGCGCTACCGAGCAGACCGACCGTGCGGCGTCCATGTCCGACACCAGTCCGTCGTCGTCGGGCAGCTCCCGCGCCGAGGGCCAGTCGGTGAGGTGCACCGAGGTCTGGCCGGTCAGCCCCCGCCAGACCTGCTCGGTGATCATCGGTAGCAACGGCGCGGCAAGCCGGGAGCTCACCTCCAGGACGGTGTAGAGGGTGTCCAATGCGTCGGCGTCGCCGGCCCAAAACCGATCCCGGCTGCGCCGGATGTACCAGTTCGTCAGCGCATCCAGAAACGACCGCACGTGCGCGCAGGCGCTGGAGATGTCGTAGCCGTCCATCGCCGCCGTCACGGCCGAGATCGTCGTACGGAGCTTGGCCAGCACATAGCGGTCCAGGACGTTCTCGGAGTCCGTACGCCAATTCGCCAGGTAGGACTCGGCGTTGGCGTACAGGCCGAAGAAGTACCAGGCATTCCACAGTGGATGGATGGCCTGCCGGACCGAGTCCCGGATCAGGGTCTCGGTCACGGACAGGTCCCCACCGCGCAGGATCGGTGAGGCCATCAATGACCAGCGCATGGCATCGGCGCCGTAGGAGTCATACATCTCGTACACGTCCGGGTAGTTCCGCAGGCTCTTGCTCATCTTCCGGCCGTCGTCGCCCAGCACGATCCCGTGCGCGACACAGGTCCGGAACGCCGGTCGGTCGAACAGCGCCGTCGCCAGGACGTGCAATGTGTAGAACCAGCCGCGGGTCTGAGCCAGGTACTCCACGATGAAATCGCCCGGGTAGTGGTCCTCGAACCACTCCCGGTTCTCGAACGGGTAGTGCACCTGGGCGAAGGGCATCGAGCCGGACTCGAACCAACAATCCAGCGTCTCCGGCACTCGGCGCATGGTCGAGCGTCCGGTCGGGTCGTCGGGGTTGGGCCGAGTCAGGTCGTCGACGTAGGGCCGGTGCAGGTCGGTCGGGCGGACGCCGAAGTCGCGCTCCAACTCCTCCAGCGAGCCGTAGACGTCGGTCCGCGGGTAGGTCGGGTCGTCGGAGACCCACACCGGGATCGGGCTGCCCCAGAACCGGTTCCGGCTGATCGACCAGTCCCGGGCACCTTCCAGCCATTTGCCGAACGAACCGTCGCGGACATGGCCTGGCACCCAGGTGATCTGCTGGTTGAGCTCCACCATCCGGGCCCGGAACCTGGTGACCTCGACGAACCAACTCGACACCGCCATGTAGATGAGCGGGGTGTCACAGCGCCAGCAGTGTGGATAAGGGTGCTCGTAGCCGTCCTGCCGGTACAGGACTCCTCGCTCGCGCAACTCGGCCAGCAACGGTTTGTTCGCCTCGAACACCTGCAGCCCGGCGAAGCGCGGTGCGAGCGAGGTGAACCGGGCGTGTGCATCCACGGTCATGACGACCGGGATGCCGGCCGCCGTGCACACGTTGAAGTCGTCCTCACCGTGCGAGGGCGCCACCTGTACGACCCCGGTGCCGTCCTCGGTGGACACGAAGTCGCCGGCCAGGACCGTGAACGCGTTCGGGGCGTCGGTCATCTGCTCGACCAGGAAGTCGAAGACCGGGGTGTAGCGGCGGCCGACCAGATCGGCACCCCTGATCGTGTCGACGCGTTGCGCGTCGCCGAGTTCGCGCTCGTAGGCTGCCAGTCGGCTCTCGGCCAACAGGTAGCGGTGCCCGTCTGAGCCCTGCAGAACGGCGTAGTCGATGTCCGGGCCGACGACAAGAGCGACGTTGGGCACCAGCGTCCACGGCATGGTCGTCCAGGCCAGCATCCGTTCGCCGGTCTCCAACTCGAACCACACCGTGCTGGCCGGGTCCTGACGGCTGCGGTAGACGTCGTCCATCCGGGTCTCGGTCGCCGACAGCGGCGTCTCGCAACGCCAGCAGTAGGGCAGGACCCGGAAGCCCTGATAGATCAGACCCTTGTCGTGCAGGGTCTTGAACGCCCACATGACGCTTTCCATGTACGGCAGGTCGAGGGTCTTGTAGTCGTTGTCGAAGTCCACCCACCGGGCCTGGCGGGTGACGTAACGCTCCCACTCCTGCGTGTAGCGCAGTACCGAGGTACGGCAGGCCTCGTTGAACTTCTCGATCCCCATCTCGAGGATCTCGGGCTTGCCGGAGATCCCGAGTTGCTTCTCCGCCTCGACCTCGGCCGGCAGCCCGTGACAGTCCCAGCCGAAGCGCCGCTCGACCCGCCGCCCGCGCATCGTCTGGTAGCGCGGGACGACGTCCTTGACGTAGCCGGTGAGCAGGTGCCCGTAGTGCGGCAGGCCGTTGGCAAACGGCGGACCGTCGTAGAAGACGTACTCGTTGCTGCCGTTCGCTCCGGACTCGCGGGCCTCGACGCTGGCCGGAAAGGTCTTCTCCGCGGCCCAGGTGGCCAGGGTGTCTCGCTCCAGGTCGGGCAGTCGCGGGCTCGGTGTGACCACCGCGGGTTCGCCGGTACTGGTCCGATGCCGGGGGTAGGACATCTGGGTTCCGCCTCGTTCCTCACGCGCTCAATCGACATAGCCTGCTTCGATCTGCGCGAGGACGAGTGCCGCGGCCCCCTTGGCCACGCACCCGCGGTACCACCTCGCTTGGCCCGCTGTGCCTGCTCGGCGCCACGGACCCGCTCTGGTCGTGCTGGCTGTGACGGGCCACACCCGTCCGGTTCTACTGGGGCCAGTCGTTGATCGCCCGACTGCCTGTTCTTCCGGAGGCTCGCCGGTGATGGCCGGGTCGATGCCTGTGCCGCCCAGAGTAGAGCGTAGGCGAGAATGCGTTATGGCCCCACCCATCTGCACCCGGAGCGGCACGCGCCCGTGACCACTGCGGACTTCGCCCCGGTCCTGCTGATCGGGGCGGTCGTCGTTCTCGTGGGGGTACTTGCGGTACGAGTGGCCAGCCGGGTCGGCCTACCCAGCTTGTTGATCTACCTCGGACTGGGCCTGTTCCTGGGGGAGTCCGGCCTCGGCATAGATTTCGAAAATGCTCAGCTGACCCAGGTATTGGGTCTCACCGCGCTGGCGATCATCCTCGCGGAGGGCGGACTCACCACCCGCTGGACCTCGGCCCGGCCGATCCTCGCTCAGGGTGTGGCGCTCTCCACGGTGGGGGTCGGGATCAGCGTGACCATCACGGCAGGCGTGGCGATCCTGGTCTTCCGGGTCGATCTGCCCACTGCCCTGCTCTTCGGTGCGGTGGTCAGCTCGACCGACGCGGCGGCCGTCTTCGCCAGCCTGCGCCGGCTCGGCCTGCCCGCCCGGGTGACCGGGACGCTCGAGCTGGAAAGTGGGTTCAACGACGCTCCTGCCGTCATCCTCGTGGTGGCGCTGTCGGACGCCCTGAACACCTCGGGCAGCCCGTCCATCCTGTCCCTGGTGGGGTTGATCTCGTTCGAACTTCTCGCCGGTGCGGCGATCGGCATCCTGATCGGTATGGCCGGAGCGTGGCTGCTGCGCCGCAGCGCGCTGCCCGTCTCCGGCTTGTATCCGCTGGCCACTGTGGCCCTCTGTCTGACCGGTTATGCCACTGCGACGGTCGCGCACGCCTCGGGCTTTCTCGCGGTCTACGTCTGCGGCCTGGTGCTGGGCAACTCCGCCCTTCCGCACCGATCAGCAACCCTCGGCTTCGCCGAGGGGCTGGCCTGGCTCGCCCAGATCGGGTTGTTCGTCCTGCTGGGACTGCTGGCCAGCCCCGATCGGCTGCTCGGCGTTCTCGGCCCGGCGATCCTCGTCGGCCTGGCCCTGCTCCTGGTGGCCCGCCCGGTTTCGGTGTTCCTGTCGGTCTGTTGGTTCAAGGTTCCGTGGAGAGAACAGGCGTTCCTGGCTTGGGCGGGTCTGCGCGGAGCCGTACCGATCGTGTTGGCGACCATCCCCATCTCATTGGCGGTCGACGGTTCGGAACGCATCTTCGACGCGGTATTCGTGCTGGTGGTGGTGTTCACCGTCGTGCAGGGCACCACCTTGCCCACTGTCGCGCGGTGGCTGGGACTGTCCACGCCGCTTTCCGAACGTGAGGTAGATGTCGAATCCTCCACGCTGGAACAACTGCACGCCGTGTTGTTGCAGCTCACCGTTCCGCCGGCGTCACGACTGCATGGCGTGTATGTCTCCGAACTCAGGCTGCCACCGGATGCGGCGCTCACCCTGCTCGTACGCGAGGGTCATTCCTTCGTACCGGAGGCCACGACCCGGCTGGTCCGCGGTGATCAGTTGCTCGTGGTCACCACCATCGGCTCGAGGGAGACCACCATGCGTCGGCTGCGGGCGGTCAGCCGAGCCGGCCGGCTGGCACGTTGGCATGGTGAGGTCGGGAGCCGGCTCGCGGACTGACCGGCCACCGCCAAGCGCGGTGCGCCGCGTCATGCCAAGACACCAGCGTCGACTAGGGTGGCACGCCACGTGCCGCCGAGGACCGCGATCCCCGGCGGGTTGACTCAGATGCGATGGAGTGTGCCAGGTGGCTGCAGCGAAAAAGGCACCTGCCAAGCAGGCTCCACCTGCCAAGAAGGTCGCGCCTGCCAAGAAGGCACCTGCAAAGCAGGCAACACCCGCCAAGAAGGCACCTGCAAAGCAGGCGGCACCTGCCAAGCAGGCAACACCTGCCAAGAAGGCGGCACCTGCCAAGCAGGCAACACCTGCCAAGAAGGCGGCACCCACTACGAAGCCGACAGCCACGAAGTCTTCAGCCCCGAGGTCACCAGCCACGAAGACGACAGCGCGCAGGGCTGCCACCACCAACAACAACACCACCACCACCACCACGGCGGTGCCGAAGAAGGCGGCGGACAAGTCCACCGGGAAAGCCGCCCGGGTCGCCGCCAAGGCGGCAAACAACAACAGCAACAACAACAACAAGGCCACCGGGGCGGCGAGCCGGACGGGCCCGCCAGCAAAGAAGGCCCCACCCACGAAGCGGGCATCGGCGACGGCAGCAGCTGCCTCAGCTGCACCCGGTGGAAAGGCTGCTGCGACGAAGAGGAGCCAAGCCGCCACGGGCAGTTCGGCGGTTGCCGACAAGCTGGTCACCGGCTGGGCGGCCAAGGAACTGCGGGCGGTGGGGAAGACCCTCGAAGCCGAACTAGCTCAGCTGCGCAGCGAGTACGAGGAAACGATGGTGACGCTCAACGATCTGCAGCAGACCGTGAGCGACGGTTCGGGCGACGATCAGGCCGACGCCGGAAGCAAGACCTTCGAGCGCGAGCACGAGATGTCCCTGGCCAACAACCGGCTGGATCTGATCACTCAGATCGAGCATGCGCTGGTGCGCATCGCCGACGGCACCTATGGCCGGTGCGAGAGTTGTGGCCAGGTGATTGCGAAGGCTCGACTCCAGGCTTTCCCAGCGGCTACCTTGTGCTTGTCCTGCAAGCAGCGTGAAGAGCGGCGCTGATCGAGCACCGGTCCTGCCGCCAGAGCGCAGGCCAGGCTGAGTCGTGACCACCGAACCAGCAGCAGCAGACGACGCCGATCCGGGTGCCGGTGCTGGTGAGCCGCGGGTCGCAGAGCGCCCGCGTCGCCTGGTTCTGCTGCTCACGGTTGGCGCTGTCGTGTTCGTGCTCGACCTGGCTAGCAAGCTCGCGGTGGTCGCGACCCTGTCCGACCGGCCGCCATTGCGGCTGCTCGGAGGCCTGCTCTACCTCACCGAGGCACGCAACACCGGCGCGGCGTTCGGCCTGGCTCAAGGCATGACCGTCGTGTTCACCATCGTGGCGGCCGCCGTGATCGTGGTGATTCTGCGGACCGCGCCCAAACTGCGCTCGACCGGATGGGCCTGGGCCCTGGGCCTGGTCCTCGGCGGCGCGCTGGGCAATCTCGTGGATCGGATCTTTCGTTCGCCGGGGATCTTCCGGGGCGGGGTCGTCGATTTCATCAGCCTCCTTGACCCCGCAGGGCAGGTGTGGCCGATCTTCAACGTGGCAGATTCCGCGATCGTCTGTGGCGGGTTCCTGGGCGTCGTGATGGCCCTTCGCGGCCGGGATTTCGACGGGTCTCGCACGCACTGAATGTCGCTGGATCACCACTCGATCACGTCAAGTCAGCAGAGTTCGGCACACTGTCATTCGTGACCGAGTTGCGCGCCCTGCCCGTACCCGAAGGCCTGGCGGGTCTGCGGGTCGATGCGGCGTTGACTCGGCTGTTCGGCGTGTCCCGGACCACCGCCGCCCAACTTGCCGACGCCGGCGACGTACGCGTGGAGGGTCGGGTTCGCGGCAAGGGCGACCGGCTGTTGGCCGGAACGTGGCTCGAGGTGAGGTTGCCGGACCCCGCAGCAGCACCGGCACCGCCGAAGCCGGTGGAGGGCCTGACGGTTGTCTACGCCGACGACGAGATCCTCGTCGTCGACAAGCCCGTCGGTGTGGCCGCCCATCCCAGTCCGGGTTGGACCGGGCCGACGGTCACCGGCGGCGTGGCCGCGATGGGTTACCTGTTGGCCAGTGGTGGAGCCGAGGAGCGGCACGGCATCGTGCACCGCCTCGATGCGGGCACCACCGGCCTGATGGTCCTGGCCCGAAGCGAGGCGGCCTACCCCTGGCTCAAGCGCGCTTTCAAGGAGCGCACCGTCGACAAGGGTTACCACGCGCTCGTCCAGGGCCATCCCGACCCGAGCACCGGCACCGTCGACGCACCGATCGACCGCAGTCCCACTCACGATTGGAGATTCGCCGTCGTCGGCGGCGGCCGACCGTCGGTCACGCACTATTCGACGATCGAAGCCTTTCCGGCCGCCAGTCTGCTCGACATCACGTTGGAAACCGGCCGCACCCATCAGATCCGGGTGCACATGGCTGCGCTGCGTCATCCGTGTGTGGGCGATGCGGTCTACGGCGCCGACGCGAAGCTCGCGGCCAGGCTCGGGCTGTCCCGCCAGTGGCTGCACGCCGTACGGCTCGGATTTGCCCATCCCGGTACGGGTGCCCAGGTGAGCTTCAACAGCCCGTACCCGGCCGATCTCGCTGCTGCCCTGGAAAAGTTGGCGGACCAGCCATGAGCCGGCTCGCACGCGGAGTGCACCGGGTCGCAGCGCAGCAGGCGGACAAGCAGTGAGCTGGCTGCCGGATTCGCTGGCCGATTTCGCCCCGACCGCCCTTGCCGCCCTCATGGTGGGGGGATATCTGGTCCTCGGTGAGCCGTTCGTGGGGTGGGTCCTGCACCGGCGCTTCGAGTCGGCCGTTGGAGTGGCTCCGGGCGCGCGCCGCTGGCTCTACGGGCGATTGCTGCTTCTGGAGTGGGGATTGGTGGCCATCGTGCTGGCAGTGTCCCTGGTCGCCACGCGGGTCGGCTGGACGGAACTGGGGGTGCGCTGGCCGGATCGGGTGGGAATCGTCAGCGGGGGTGTCGCGGTCGTCATCCTCGTGGTAACGGTGCTCTCGGTACGCGCTTTGCGTACCGGGGTGCTGCGCGAGGCTGGATCGGACTCGGCGGCGCTGCGCTCGGTGGGCTCCCTGCTTCCGCGTACGGATTCGGAGCGGCGGCTGTTCGCGGCGGTTGCGGTGACTGCCGGGGTCGGCGAGGAGATTGTCTACCGCGGCTTTGGGATAGCCGTCCTGGCCGCGCTGGCCCCTTCGCTGCCGTGGTGGGGTCTGGTCGCGGCGGCGGGCCTGGCGTTCGGCTTGGCGCATGCCTATCAAGGGCTGGCCGGGATCCTCACCACGGGACTGCTCGGCTCGGTGCTCGCGGCGGTCTATCTCGATACCGGCTCGTTGTTGGTGCCGATCGTGCTGCACTCGCTGATCGACCTGCGCTTCCTGGCCGTCCCGGCTGATGTGCTGCCCGGAGGTGGGACACAGTCCGCAGCAGCGAGATCGCCCTCGACCGATGTGGCGTCGCGACCCGATGACCGCGGCGACCCCGGGCCCTACGACACCCAGCCCATTGATTTTGGAAAGCGCCCATGACCGATCTGCCCGACGGGGACTGGCCAGGCGTCCTGCGCCTGGCTACCGACCGCGACGCGGCGGCTGTGCTTCAGCTGATCGGTGGCTGTTTCGCCGAGTACGAGGGATGTGTGCTCGACCCCGAGGGCATCGATGCATGGATGGCCGCTCCGGCGAGCACGTACGCGGACAAGGGCGGCCAGTTCTGGGTGCTGGCCGAGCCCGACACCGCAGCACTGATGGCGTGCGTGGGCTGGGGTCCGGACCGGCCGGGCCGGCTCGAGCTGAAGAACCTCTACGTGAGCTCGTCGGCTCGCCGGCGTGGGCTCGGCGCGCGCCTGGTGGCGCTGGTCGAGGCAACCGCTCAGGAGAATCAGGCCCGGGAAGTGATCCTGTGGACTGACACCCGGTTTCTCGATGCCCACCGCCTCTATGCGGGCCTGGGCTATCGGCGAACGGGAGCACAGCGCGCCCTGCACGACCCCTCCAACTCGATCGAGTACGAGTTCGTCAAGCCGCTCTGAGTCCTGAGCCGGTACGCGCGGGCCGAGGAACCTGACCGAACGAGTGTCGGTCGCGTGGTCTACAAAGGCAGGGCGCGACAATGACAGCCGCCCCCGCACACTCATGTCTGCACACTCATCCCCCCACCGAGCACCTTCCCCTCTCGGTCCGAACGAGTGAAGGAGGTCATCGGCCGCGATGGGTCACTCGGATCAGTTCGTGCACCTGCATGTGCATACCGAGTACTCCATGCTCGACGGCGCGGCCAAGCTGCCCGAGTTGTTCGCGGAGACCGCTCGGATGGGCATGCCCGCGATCGCGATTACCGATCACGGCAACGTCTTCGGGGCCTACGACTTCCACCGCCAGGCCACCAAGGCCGGCATCAAACCGATCATCGGGATGGAGGGCTACTACACCCCGGGCAGTCGCTTCGACCGGCAGCCTTTCGACTTCGGCGACTCGATGCTGGAGGAGCCGGGGGACGGCGGGTCCAACCGAGGCAAGTCCGCCTTCTGTCACATGACGATGCTGGCCACCAGCACGCTGGGGATGCACAACCTGTTCCGGATCTCCTCGCTGGCCAGCCTGGAAGGGCAGTACCGCAAACCGCGCTTCGACCGCGACCTGCTCCAGCGATACGGCACGGACCTGATCGCGACCACCGGCTGCCCGTCCGGTGAGGTCAACATGTGGCTGCGGGCCGGCAAGTACGAGAAGGCGCTGGCGGCCGCCGCGGACTTCCGGGACATCTTCGGCAAGGACAACTTCTACGTCGAGCTCATGGAGCACGGCCTCGAGATCGAGCGGGCAACCCGCAAGGACCTGCTCCGGATCGCCGAGCAGCTGTCCCTCCCGCTGCTGGCCACCAACGACCTGCACTACACCCACCAGCACGACGCGAAAGCCCACGACGCCCTGCTGTGCATCCAGACCGGTGCGAAGCTGGTCGAGACCAAGCGACTCAAATTCAATGGCGACAGCTTCTATCTGAAGTCCCCTGCCGAGATGCGGGCGCTGTTCACCGAACACCCCCAGGCCTGCGACAACACCTTGGTCGTGGCCGAGAAGTGCGCCGGTGTCTCGTTCGCCGAGGGCGTCGACCTCATGCCGAGGTTCGACGTACCCGAGGGGGAGTCCCAGGAGTCCTGGCTGGTCAAGGAGGTCGAACTCGGTCTGCACGGGCGCTATCCCGCCGGGATCTGTGACGAGGCCCGCACGCGAGCGGAGTACGAGCTGGGCGTCATCTGCCAGATGGGCTTTCCGGCCTACTTCCTCGTGGTCGCTGACTTCATCCGGTTCGCCCGGGAAGCGGGCATCCGGGTGGGCCCAGGTCGCGGATCGGCTGCGGGGTCGATCGTGGCCTTCGCCCTGCAGATCACCGATCTCTGCCCGCTGCAGCACGGACTGCTCTTCGAGCGCTTCCTCAATCCCGAGCGCGTGTCGATGCCCGACATCGACATTGATTTCGACGAGCGCCGGCGGGGTGAGGTCATTCGTTACGTGTCGGACAAGTACGGCGAGGACCGGGTCGCCCAGATCGTCACCTACGGCACGATCAAGGCCAAGGCGGCGATCAAGGATGCCTGCCGGGTCATGGACAAGCCGTTCACGCTCGGCGAGCAGCTGACCAAGCTGATGCCATCCCCGGTGATGGGCAAGGACATGGCCCTGTCCGGTGTCTTCGACGAGACCGACGCTCGCTACCGGGAAGCCGCCGACTTCAGGAAGCGGTACGAGGAGGACCCCGACGCCAAAGAGGTCGTCGACCAGGCGCTGGGCCTGGAAGGTCTGAAACGGCAGTGGGGAGTGCACGCCGCCGGGGTGCTGATCGGCAGCCAACCCCTGATCGACCTCATTCCGATCATGCGCCGCGAGGCCGACGGCGCGGTGATCACCCAGTTCGACTATCCGACCTGCGAGACCCTCGGCCTGCTCAAGATGGACTTCCTCGGGCTACGGAATCTCACGATCCTCGACGACGCCGTCAACGCCATCGCGGCCGATGGCGGTCCTCGTCTGGACCTGTCGGTCCTAGCGCTGGACGACCAGCCGACCTATGAGTTGCTAAGCCGCGGGGACACCCTCGGAGTATTCCAACTCGACGGCGGTCCGATGCGGGCGTTGCTGCGCTCGCTGCGTCCGGACGCCTTCGTCGACATCGCCGCGGTTCTGGCGCTCTACCGGCCGGGTCCGATGGGGGCCAATGCGCACAACGACTACGCCGACCGGAAGAACAATCGCCAGGAGGTCGGGGGAATCCATCCGGAGCTCGAGGGTCCGTTGCGCGAGATCCTCGGTGAGACCTACGGGCTGATCGTCTTCCAGGAGCAGGTGCTGGCGATCGCCCAGCAGATCTCCGGCTTCACCCTCGGTGAGGCCGACCTGCTGCGTCGGGCGATGGGCAAGAAGAAGAAGTCCGAGTTGGCTGCCCAGAGGGACAAGTTCTTCACCGGTGGCACCGTGAACGGATACTCCGAACAGGCGATCAAGGCTCTCTGGGACGTCCTGCTGCCCTTCTCCGACTACGCGTTCAACAAGTCGCACACCGCTGCCTACGGCCTGGTCTCGTACTGGACTGCCTACCTCAAGGCCAACTACCCGGCCGCCTACATGGCCGCGCTGCTCACCTCGATGCGCGACGACAAGGACCGGATGGCGGTCTACCTCGGCGAGTGCCGGCGGATGGGGATCACCGTCCTGGCCCCTGATGTCAACTCCTCCGCTGCTGACTTCGCCCCGGTGGCCGGCGACATCCGGTTCGGACTCGGCGCGATCCGCAATGTCGGGCGCAACGTGGTGGCCTGCATCGAGCGGGCACGCGAGGAGTCAGGTCACTTCCACAATTTTTTCGATTTCCTGCGCAAAGTCGACGCGGTCGTGTGCAACAAGAAAGTCCTCGAGTCCCTCATCAAGGCCGGCGCCTTTGATTCACTCGGCCACTCCCGCCAGGGACTCCTGACCGTGCATGCCCAAGCGGTGGACATGGTCCTCGACGTGAAACGGGCCGAAGCGATCGGGCAGTTCGACCTCTTCGCCGACGCGCTCGATGGCGCCGGCGTGAATGCGGCGATGATGGATCTGCCGGTGCCCGTCGCCGACTGGGACAAGCGTGAACGACTGGCCTTCGAGCGGGACATGCTCGGCCTCTACGTCTCCGATCACCCATTGCTCGGGCTCGAACACATCCTGGCCAGCCACGCCGAGGTCAAGATCGCCGACATCCAGACCGGCCAGGTCGAGGACGGGACCTTCGTCACGATCGCCGGCCTGCTGTCGGGGCTGACCCTGCGCACGACCAGGGCAGGTGCGCCGATGGCTTCGGCCACCCTCGAAGACATGGGCGGCTCCATCGATCTGATGATCTTCCCGCAGACGTACACCAAGGTCAGCTTGGATCTCGTCAACGACGCCATTCTCACCATCCGCGGGCGAGTCGACCGGCGCGAGGATTCACCGAAGATCATCGTGCAGGACCTCGGCATTCCAGACATCAGCCAAGCGGCGCGTGGCCCGGTGATGGTGTCGATGGCCGCGGCCAGATGCACACCGCCGATCGTCGCCCGGCTCCGCGAAGTGCTGGGAACCCATCCAGGTACGACCGAGGTGCGGTTACGCCTGCTCAACGGTGGCCGAGAAACAGTGCTGCGCCTGGACAGTGGTCTGCGGGTGAGCCCGACCGCCTCGCTGATGGGCGAGATCAAGGCCTTGTTAGGTCCGGCCAGCGTCGCTCTGCTGTAGCAATATATGCCCGGATTTCAACACCGGCGACTGGAGAGCCCTACGATAATCTCTGGTCTCCGCTCGAGAACTGCCGAAAGAATAGGAAAATCTGGTCGTGGCCGGCTCGCCTTCGCAGCGCAAGACGAAGAGCGCAAGGGATAAAGCGCGCCCGGATACGCGCGCCGGGACTGCCGGTACGCCGGGATCGCGCCCAGTGGGCGCGCGTTTCCCGCATGGCCCGACGACCGAGACCTCCGCGTCGTCGCAGGCGCCTAGGAGTGGCGAGCGGGTCAGCATCTACGGCGGGCGACCGGAGAAGCCGGTGGGCGCCCGATTCCATGTGCAGGACGCGGCGGGCTCGACTCGGCCGCAGCTTGGGCGTTGGAGGCTGCGGAATTGGCGGCTGAGGTCCAGGCTGGTTGTGCTGCTGGTGATCCCCCTGGTCCTGGCCGGTGGCTTGGGTGGACTGCGGATCGCGGCCTCGGTGAGCGATATCCAGACCCTCGCGGCAGTTCAGGGCCAGGTCACGCTCACCCAGCAGGTCGCCAGTGTCATAGACGAGCTGCAAGCCGAGCGGCATCGCGTTGCCGCCGCCGCCGCCACCGAGGGCCTGGAGCAGCGCGCCCTGGTGGAAGAGCAGATCCAGAACGTCGACGCCGAGGTCGACCAGCTACGCAACCTCGAGGACAACCCGGACAACTTGCCCGAGGCACCGGCGGGGGCTTATCTGGATGTCCTGCGTCGACTGGATACGTTGGCTGTCGTTCGGGAACAGGTGTTCGCGCCGGGCACCGATGTCAGTGCCGCCATCGGCCGGTACAGCGAAGTGATCAGCTTCCTGCTTCGGTTCAACCGGGTGGCCTCGGCCGAAGTCTCCGCCGAGTCGGCGTCATTGGCCTCCGGGATCGGCTTTCTGGCCCAAGCCAAGGAGCAACTCTCGGTTCAGCACGCCGTGCTGTTGGCCGCCAGTCTGCAAGAATCCATCACCTCGGTCGAGCAATCCCAGCTGCGCTCGACCGAGGCAGGCTACGACTCCGCCATCCGTGGATTTGCCGAATCCGTGCCGTCCTCGGAGCGGCAGGTGTACTTCACCGCCGTACGCGGGACGGTCAGCACCGATCGAGAGCGCTTCCTGCTGATCGGGCTCGGGGAGTGGCCGGCCTTCGTCCCGCTCGGCAGCATTGCCGCGGGTTGGGACGAGGCAGCCACCGCGCTCGAGGACAGTTTGCGCACGGTCGAAGCGTCCTTGAGCGACGACCTCGAGGCCGCGACCGCGACGACCAGCGACACCGCCGTCACGAATACCATCCGCGATGCCGCCATCGTGGGAGGCTTGCTTCTACTTGCTCTCATCGTGCTGGTCCTGGTCGCCCGATCGGTGCTGAGACCGCTGCGAACACTTCGTACCGGTGCCCTCGATGTCGCCCTGCGTCGGCTACCCGGAGTCGTCGAGCGGCTCCGTCAACCCGGCGGCTGGAGGGACGACATCCGTCCTGAGCCAATCCCGATCCATACCCGTGAGGACATCGGTGAGGTGGCTCGCGCGTTCGACGAGGTGCACAGTCAGGCTGTTCGCCTGGCTGGCGAGCAAGCCATGATGCGCAGCACCGTCAATGACATGTTCGTGAACCTGTCCCGGCGCAGCCAGGGGATGGTCGAACGCCAGCTGAGAATCATCGATGCGCTGGAAAGTGGGGAGCGTGATCCTGAGGCGCTTGGGGAACTCTTCCGTCTGGACCACCTCGCGACCCGGATGCGCCGCAACAACGAGAACCTGCTTGTGCTTGCCGGCTCCGAGACCCGTCAGCGGACCGGAGCCGCTCGGCCCGTGCTCGATGTCCTGCGCGGGGCGATCTCCGAGATCGAGGAATACCAGCGGATAACGATCGAGAGCGTGCCAGACACCTCCATCCTCGGTGTTGCGGTCAACGACCTCGTGCACCTGACCGCTGAGTTGCTGGACAACGCCACCAACTTCTCTCCCAAAGAGGCCCCGGTCGTACTGGCCGGCGCGATGCAGCCCGATGGCAGCATGCTGATCGAGATCCGAGACACCGGTGTCGGGATGTCGGCGACACAACGCACAGCGATCAATGACCGGCTTGCCGTTCCGCCGATGGTCGACGTGTCGGTGTCCCGGCACATGGGTCTGTTCGTGGTCGGCCGGCTGGCGACCCGGCACGGCATCACCGTACGGATGCGCGCGACCGGCCCCGCGGGGGGACTGACCGCTGAAGTCTCGGTCCCAAGCGGGTTGATCTCGGCCGAGGTCGAGGGTCCCGCTCAGGTCATCGACCCGCCGGTGGACCCGCAGACCAACGGCTCCCTGGTCTCGGCCGGTACTGGCGGGATGTTCGCCACCCCCGCCACCGGCTCGACTGCAGCCGTAACCGGTTCCGGCTCTGAGGCTGGCCGCGACCAGGCCCTCGTTGCTGCCGACCATGGTTCAATCGGGGGTCCAGACGCATCTGGTGCGGGTTCGAACGGCGTGCGGAACGGCGCTCCCTTCGACGCGGCCATCACCCAGGCCTTGGACTTCTCGCTTGAATCGCTGGCTACCACGCGGAGCGGGCCGCCGTTGGACCTGTTCGCTCCCAGCGTGCCGACCGGACGCACCGACCTCCAGACCACCGACTTCTTCGCCGCGCTGCCACTGGCCGACTCGTCCAGTCAAGGTCAGGGGGAAGGGACGCCGATCTTCCAGGAGATGCGCTCGGCATGGTTCAGCCAGCTGCCCTACGTCCCCGACGACCTCTCCGGTGCCGATGCCGACGGCGGGGTCACCGGGGAGTCCTCCGAAACAGTCGGATGGGACGCAGACGGAGTACCGGACTTCGGCTCGTCGGCTGACGAGGGTTGGCAAGCGGCAGAACAGCTGCGTACGCCGGTCGACGCGGGCACCACTGCGGCGGGACTTCCTCGACGCCGACCGCGCGCCCACCTAGTGCCCGGAGGCGCGGCTCGTCCTCCTGCCGAGACCGTCGCGGCAGGGCGCTTGAACAACGTGACTCTGCTGCGCGACGCGGAACGGGTTCGGGGGAACCTGAGCAGCTACCAGCGTGGCACCCGCCGCGGTCGGCACTCGTCGCCGATGGAAGACTCGGACCGCTCGATGAGTGAACCGACGCGCAACGGAGTGGGCCGGCACGGCGAGTTACCGACTTCTCAGGAGCGCCAATGACGACCGAGTACCGGGAGCCGGCAACTCATCCCGGCCAATTCGGTTGGCTGGTGAGCAACTTCGCCGAGCGAGTGGCCGGGGTCGCACACGCGGTGGTGGTCTCCTCTGACGGACTCTTGTTGACCTCGTCCCAGGCGCTCCCGCGGGACCGCGCCGATCAGTTGGCCGCCGTGACGTCAGGGCTGATCAGTCTCACCCAGGGCGCGTCGAGCTGCTTCGACGGGGGAGAGGTCGTCCAGACGGCGGTGGAGATGGAGCGCGGTGCGATGCTGTTGATGTCCATCTCCGACGGCTCCTGCCTTGCCGTACTCGCCGCCCCCGACTGCGATCTGGGGCTCGTCGGGTACGAGATGGCGTTGCTCGTGGATCGGGCTGGCCAGTTGCTCACGCCAGCGCTGCGCTCACAGCTGCGTGAGATCGCCGGGTAGGAGTTGGCCGTGAGCGGTGTTTGATGGAACCCTCCGACGACGCGACCCCGATCGTTCGCCCCTACGCGCGGACGCGCGGACGGACACGGTCGGAGTACGACCTGCCGATCGAGGCGCTGATCACCACCATCAACGCCGGCGGCAGCGATGTTGCCCGGATGAATCCGGAGCACCGTCCCATCGCCGACCTCTGTCGCCAGGTGCAGTCGGTGGCCGAGGTGGCCGCCAGGCTGACCCTGCCCCTGGGGGTAGCGAGGGTCTTGCTCGGCGACATGGCCAGGATCGGATTGGTGACCGTACACACCACGGCCGGGGATGCGACCGGTCAGCCCGAGGTCGCGCTGCTGGAGAAGGTGCTCAGTGGACTCCGGCAGCTATGACGGTGTCCGTTCCGAGCCGGCGGGGCACGTGACCGGGCCGGTCTGGCCGCGCCTGCCGAACCCTCCCACCGCACCAGCGCCGCCATCTCGGCCTTCGGGCCCGGCTGCGCGCTCGTCAGCGAAGATCGTTGTTGCCGGTGGCTTCGGAGTCGGGAAGACGACGTTCGTCGGCGCCGTCTCGGAGATCACCCCGCTGCGCACCGAGGCACTCATGACAGAGGCATCGAGCGACCTCGACGACCTCGGGTCGACACCGGACAAGGGGACGACCACCGTCGCCATGGACTTCGGCCGGGTGTCCCTGGGGGACGAGTTGATCCTCTATCTGTTCGGAACCCCCGGCCAGCACCGCTTCTGGTTCATGTGGGACGACCTGATGCGAGGTGCCATCGGGGTGGTCGTGCTCGTGGACACGCGGCGGTTGGCGGATTGTTTCGCCGCAGTGGACTTCGTCGAGGACCGCGCCCTGAACTACATCGTCGCCGTCAACTGCTTCGACGGCGTCGCGCGGCACCGGGCCGAGGACGTACGCGAGGCGCTGTCCATCGATCCCAACGTTCCGGTCGTACTCACCGACGCTCGGCAACGCCAAGCGGTGAAGCACACCTTGATCGAACTGGTCGAACATGTCCTGCGCCAGCGCAAGCAACCGGTGACCAGCCAGGGCTAGCACCGAGCTGGGCACGCTGATCGGGGAACGACGTAGGGTCCTTCAGGTGTCTGCACCTGCGTCCATGGGCGCTTCGTGGCAGGAGCCGCAGTCGGCGCCGATCGCAGTCCCACCCTGGTATGAGGGGCTACGGGTGACCCGTGCGGAACTCCGTTCGGCTCTGCGGCTGGCCCTCGGCCTGGCGGTGGCAGGAATTCCGATCGGCCTGGTGTGGCTGGCGCTGGCGCCGAGACGTCAGTACGAGGTCGTAGACGGCGGCTTCCGGGCTGTCGAACCGCAGTCCGAGGCCCTCATCGGCGCCGACGGTTGGCTGCTGATCCTTACCGGCGCACTCGGCGTGGTGGTGGCGGGCCTCGTCTGGCGGTTCGTCCGGGTCCGTGGGGTGGGCATCGTCCTCGGGCTGGCCATCGGCATGCTGCTCGCGGCGGTCACTGCTTGGCAGACCGGGGAATGGCTCGCCACCGGACCGTCGGAGGAGCAGACCGCTCAGCTTGGCGCGATCGTTGCACCGGCAGTGCAGCTACGGGCCATCCCGGTTCTTGTCATCGGGGCGTTTCTGGCCACCCTGACCTACGTGGTGGTGGCGTGCTTTGCCGCCAACGACGAGCTGCACCGACGTCAGCTGGCAGCGGTCAGTTCAGGCTCCACGGGACCGCCAACTGCACCAACGGCACCGGGACCGCACGAAGACTGGCCAGTATCGTCAGTTCCCGCCGGAGCAGATGTGACTGCGCCGCCAACCGGGCTGCGGTCAGATCCTCGACCAGGAGCGCTTGGCGATCCTCGGCCGTGAGCAGCGCACCCGCGGCGACCAGGTAGGACAGCTCACGCGGGCCTTTGGGCAGCTCTGGAAGGTCGATCGCGGTGCCGTGCAGGGTCGCGACCAGCGAGATGTAGCGCAAGAACAGCTGACCCACGACCTCGCCCAGTGCGGCGGCCTCGGGTCGGGTGTCTGCATCGGTGCCGGCGCCGGGGAGCCATTCCACATCGGCCTGGAGATAGGCGCTCAGGTGGCGATGAACCTTGAGGACGCTGAACCGGTCCGCGCCGACCGCGACCACGTCGAAGCGGTCTTCGCCGCGTCTGCTGATCGCGCGGACCTCCGCGGCACAGCCCACCTCATAGATTGCCGGCTCGGAGTCACCGAACGCGCCGTCGGCGACCTCCCAGCCCTGACGGATCGCCACCACGCCGAATCGTCTGGGCAACTCCTCCGGCAGCGTCAGCAGATCCTCGACCAGCAGCCGATATCGCTCTTCGAAGACGTGCAGTGGCAAGACCATGCCGGGAAACAGCGGGCTGCCCAACGGGAACAGTGGGATGGTGTCCGCCGCACGCTCCTCGCTCACGATTCCAGCCTAATCGGACTCGGGGAGGCTCCGGTCGGTCAAGCCGCGTCAGGTCACTACCCTGGCAATCAGGCAGTCGTCTGCAAGGAGTGCACCCGATGCTGAACCGGCTGGACCTCCGCGGCGCTGCGCTGCCGCCGCGCCGCACCCTGGCCGGCTTGTTGCCACGTGCTGAGATCGACGTCGATGCGACGCTGGCCATCGTCGGCCCGCTGTGTGCCGACGTACGAATCCGCGGCGAGGTGGCCGTACGAGAGATCACCGATCGGCTCGACGGCGTTGTGCTGGACTCCATGGCCGTACCGCAGGCCGCTCTGGATGCGGCGCTGGCGAACTGTTCGCCGGCGCTGCATGCGGCTCTGGACGAGTCGATCTCCCGGGTCCGCAAGGTACACCTAGACCAGCGGCGGACCGATCTGCGCACTGAGGTGGTTCCGGGCGGCCTGGTCACCCAGCGCTGGGTAGCCGTCAGCAGAGTGGGGCTCTATGTGCCCGGGGGCTTGGCGCCATTGCTGTCCAGCGTGGTCATGAACGTCGTTCCCGCCCAGATCGCCGGTGTCGAGTCCATCGCGGTGGCCAGCCCGCCGCACAAGGAGCACGGCGGACTTCCTGACCCGGGGGTGCTGGCCGCCTGCGCGCTGCTCGGCGTCACCGAGGTGTACGCGGTGGGTGGAGCGCAGGCCATCGCATCCTTCGCCTACGGAGCGGGGCCTTGTGAGCCGGTGGACATGGTCACCGGCCCTGGCAACATCTACGTGACCGCGGCCAAGCGGCTGCTGCGCGGCGTGATCGGCATCGACTCCGAGGCCGGCCCGACCGAAGTGGCCATCCTGGCCGACGACAGCGCCGATGCCGGACATGTGGCCGCGGACCTGGTCAGCCAGGCCGAGCACGACCCGCTGGCCAGTGCGGTTCTGGTCACCACCAGCGCCGAACTGGCTGACCAGGTCTGTCGCACACTGACCGACTACGTCGCGGCTACCAAGCACGTGCAACGGATCACCGCGGCGCTCTCGGGGTCGCAGTCAGGGATCGTCTTGGTCGATGACCTCGACGCCGGACTGCAGGTGGTCGATGCCTACGCCGCCGAGCATCTCGAAATCCAGACCCGCGATCCCCGGCGGATCGCGGCACGGGTCCGCAATGCCGGTGCGATCTTCGTCGGTCCTTGGTCGCCGGTCTCCCTGGGTGACTACTGCGCCGGGTCCAATCACGTCCTGCCGACCGGCGGTTGCGCACGGCACACATCCGGGCTCTCGGTGCAGTCGTTCCTGCGCGGCATCCACGTGGTGGACTTCGACCGGGCGGCGCTGGCCGCGGCGGCGGGTCACATCGATGCCCTGGCCCACGCCGAGGACCTGCCCGCGCATGCAGCCGCGGTCCGCGAGCGGGAACGGTGAGCGTCCCGTACGGGCTCGACGCGTTGCCGATTCGCTCGGAGCTGCATGGGCGTACCCCTTATGGTGCACCGCAACTCGACGTCGCCGTAAGACTGAACACCAACGAGAACAGCTGGCCGCTCCCGGCCGGGCTGGCTGAGGCGATAGCCGAGGCAGTCGGCGCTGTCGCCGGCGGACTCAACCGCTATCCCGACCGCGACGCCATCGCGTTGCGAACCGACCTGGCCGGCTATCTCGGACACGAACTGAGACGCGCGCAGCTGTGGGCGGCTAACGGATCCAATGAGATCCTTTTGCAGCTGTTGCAGGCTTTCGGTGGCCCCGGCCGGAGCGCGTTGGGCTTCACCCCTTCGTACTCGATGCACCCGCTGATCAGCCTCAGCACCTCCACCACCTGGCGCGACGGGCCGCGAGAAGCCGACTTCGGCATCGACCCGGCTCGTGCCGCGAGTGCCGTACGCGAGCGTCGTCCCGACGTGGTGTTCGTGACCTCGCCGAACAACCCGACCGGCACCGCGGTGAGCCTCGAGGCCATCGAGGCGGTCTACGCCGAGGCTGAGGGCATGGTGATCGTCGACGAGGCCTACGCCGAGTTCG
Organism: Actinomycetota bacterium; assembly: GCA_030860305.1. The sequence continues at coordinate 514 of JALZIL010000115.1, read as the reverse complement.
CCCGACCCGGCACACCCAGTGCGCTTGCTCTGCTGCCCGGACGGGAGCGACTGGTGGTGACCCGGACGATGTCCAAGGCGTTCGGTATGGCGGGTCTGCGGCTGGGTTACCTCGCTGCCGATCCGGCCGTGGTCGACGCACTGCAACTCGTCCGGCTGCCCTACCACCTGTCCACCCTCACCCAGGTCGTGGCCCGGGTCGCGTTGGGCTACCGGGACCAGCTGCTGGCAACGGTGGCGGCGGTGTGCGACCAGCGCGACCGGATCGTGGCCGCCGCACCGCATTTCGGGCTGAAGGCGGTGCCCAGCGATGCGAACTTCGTCCTCCTCGGCGGCTTCTGGAACTCCCACGAGGCGTGGCAGGCGTTGCTGGACCACGGGGTTCTGGTACGCGACGTCGGCATTCCCGGGTATCTGCGGATCACCGCCGGCACGCCCGCCGAAATCGACGCCCTGCTGGATGGACTGGAGGGTGTCACTCGGGCGCGTAGCGCACATCGTTCCGGATAACCGAG
>JALZIL010000148.1 GCA_030860305.1 Actinomycetota bacterium | reverse complement strand
TCTTCGACGGGCGTGCGATGGACCTTGACCCCCCGTGGGCCGTCAACGCGGGCACCGGGAGGCAGGGCAACCATGACGGGAGCATCCGCACGCGCGTACTCCACGGCGTACCACCATGCCGCGGAATGCCCGGTCAGGGCCGCCCGAGCCGGTAAGAGCAGCGCGGCGGCCTGACATCGAATTCCGTGATCGATGACGGTACCGGCCGGTACGTACGCCCCTTGCAGAACACGACGGAACTCTGGCCCACGTAACCGACTACGGCTCACCAGGCCCTCGGCTACCGCGTCTCGACCACGAAACGGCCTATCCCGCAATGCGAGAGGAATCTTCGGCGTAGACACCGGTACATCGTCGCGCCGGCGTCGACAGGCTGCTTTGGTTTTCCACAGCCCCAGCGGCTGCACCCCACAGTGATCGTTTCGCCGTTATGCACACAACGGTGAAGTGACACGCTCTGGAGTGACCGTTATGCGCACAACGGCGAATTCTTCGGCCCCCACGTGACCGTTATGCGCATAACGTCCAGGGTGGCGTCGCTAGCGTGGCATCGGAGTGGAGTGCAGGGTGACGTCGGCGCCCAGCGCGCGGAGCTGGCCGGCGAAGTCGGGATAGCCGCGAACGATGTGCTGCCCGCCGGTGACCTCGGTTGCGCCATCGGCGACCAATGCGGCAAGGATCAACCCAGCTCCGGCACGGATGTCATGGGCTTCGACCGGGGCGCTGGACAGCCGCTCGCGGCCCCGCACCACGACGTGGTGGCCGTCGACCTGCACGTCGGCACCCAGCCTGGCGAGCTCATTGACGAACATGAACCGGGCCTCGAACACGTTCTCGGTGATCATCGACGATCCCTGGCTGACCGATGCCAGCCCGACGGCCATCGGCTGCAGGTCGGTGGGAAATCCGGGATAGGGCAAGGTCACGATGTCGACCGCCTTCGGCCGGCCCTCCATCACGATCCGGAAGCCCCCGTCCATACTCGTCACGTCGGCCCCGGCATCACTGAGCTTGGTCAGCGGTACGTCGAGGTGATGGGTACGGCCATTGCGGATGTGTACGTCTCCACCGGTCATCACCGCGCCGTAGGCCAACGTCCCCGCAACGATGCGATCCGGGACCGTGGTGTGCGCCACCGGTTGGAGCCCTTCGACCCCGACGATCTCCAAGGTGGAGGTGCCTGCTCCGTCGATCTTGGCGCCCATCGCCACCAACATCGCGACCAGGTCGACGATCTCGGGCTCACGGGCGGCGTTGTCGATCACCGTCGTGCCCTTGGCAAGCACAGCGGCCATCAACAGGTTCTCCGTGGCTCCGACGCTCGGGAAATCCAGCCAGACCGTGGCACCCACCAAGGCGTCGGCAGTCGCGATCAGAAAGCCGTGCTCGTTGCGGATGTCGGCCCCGAGCCGGTTGAGCCCGGCGATGTGCAGGTCCAACCCCCGGGAGCCGATGTTGTCACCACCAGGCAGCGGCACAGTGGCTCGGCCACACCGCGCCAGCAACGGGCCCAGCACACAGATGGCTGCGCGCATCCGGTGTACCAGGTCGTAGTCGGTCTCGGTGGCCAGGTGGTGCGGCACCCCGATCCGAGCCGATCCGGACGCCACCTCGACCGTGCAGCCGAGCCGGCGCAGTACCTCGCCCATGATCGTCACGTCGGCGATGTCGGGTATCGAGTGGATAGTGCTGGTGCCCTCTGCCAGCAGGGCCGCGGCCATCAGCTTCAGCGCGCTGTTCTTGGCCCCAGTGACTGTCGCATCCCCGACCAGCCGAGCACCACCGGTGACGGCGAAGATGTCCACACGTTCCCCCTGCAAACTGGTCGGCCCGCCGATGAGCGACCACAAGTGCGTCAGGCTAGCGTGCGGTCATGAGTGTCCGACTGACCCGCATCTATACCAAGACCGGTGACAAGGGCTCGACCAAGCTCGGCGACATGTCCGACGTCGCGAAGACCGACGTGCGGCTGGCGGCATACGCAGATGTCGACGAGACGAACTCGGTGATCGGTACGGCGCTGGCCCTCGGTCAGCTGACCGCTGAGGTACGGGCAGTGCTGCTCGCCGTACAGAACGACCTCTTCGATGTGGGCGCGGATCTGTGTACCCCGGTGATCGACGATCCGCCCTACCCCCCGATCCGAGTCGCCGAGGACTACGTCACGCGGCTGGAGGGTCACTGCGACGACTTCAACGATCGGCTGGGCAAGCTCGACAGTTTCATTCTGCCCGGCGGTAGTCCCGGGGCGGCGTTGCTGCACCACGCCCGTACGGTCAGTCGACGGTCCGAACGGAGCACCTGGGCGCTGATCGAAGCCGACGGCGAGCGGACCAACCACGCCTGCGCCCGTTACCTCAACCGGCTCTCGGACCTGCTGTTCATCCTGGCTCGGATCGCCAATCCTGACGGTGACGTGCTGTGGAGGCCGCAGGCAAACGCCGCCGAAGCGGACTCAGACCCAGCCCATCCCTAGGCGTCAGCCGGCTTTGACGTCGTGGATCGGGTATCCCGGTGGTTGGGCCTCGAGCCAGGACAGCAGGCCGTTGACCGCACCCGGACTCATGGCCACGATTTCGAGCCGGTGCGGCGTCTGGCAGGCCAGGATGGTCGTCGCCCGGGGCAACACGATGGCATCGCGTTCACTCTGCTGGCGCCGTTCGACCACTTCGAGTTGACCGCGGACCAGGACCCGAGCCGGTCGTGGGGACAGTGAGAAGACCCGGTACCAGGACAGCTCCTCGCCGCCGAACCAGCCGACACCCAGCGACCACCGCCGCGGCGACAGCTTGATCCACATCTCGACCGCGCCAATGCCGCGCAACAGCAGGGACCGGCGGACGAAGAAACTGATCACCAGGAGAACAAGGAGCAGGAGCAGCAGGGAGCCGGCGATCAGCTGGCCGGTGGTCGTCATGACGCCTCTGACCCCAGCCAAGCGGTCGCAGGCTTCGCCCGGCCGCTGCCCTGCCCCCCGCACGGCATGGGAGGGGCCTAGACCGTTTCCCCTGCGGCAAGCAGCCGCGACTGCGCACGGGTGGCAGCGGCCCGAGCGTCCTCATCGTCTTCATCGGCGCCGCGAGCGTTCTCCAAGGCCCGCCGGGCCCGAGCGACATCGATCTCGGAGGCGAACTCCGCGACGTCGGCGAGAATCGAGACTCCCCGGTCGGTCACCGACAGAAAACCGCCGTGCGCGACGACGACCAGTTCTTCTCCGGACTCCTGCCGGATCCGGACAGTCCCACCATCTGCCAGCTGTCCGAGCAGCGGGATGTGTCCGGGCAGGATGCCCAACTCGCCCTCAGTGGTACGCGCGATGACCAGATCAGCCTCGCCGGACCAGATCTGGCGCTCGACGGCGACCAGCTCAACGTTCAGCGGCACGGTTCTCCTCGACGACTCGGTGGCTGCCCAGGCTAGGACTTCTCCGACGACTTCGGTGAATCCTCAGTGGAATCGATGGCGGAGTTCGTCGTCGACTCGTCGCTGGTCTCGACGGTCGGCTCGGTCGAGGACTCGGTCGGCGCGATCGAGGACCCAGACGCTTCGGTTGGGGTCTCTGCCGGCTCGGTCGAGGTCTCGGCCGGCTCGTCGGTCGAATCGACGGTCGACGCCTCGGAGGAATCCGCCGAGGACCTCTCCGCGGACCTGCGGGTCGGCTTCTCCCCGCCCAGGTCTGATTTCCCTCCCTTTCGGGCTCCGCCAGCGAGTTCCTCACCCTTGGCTTCCACGTCGTCCAGGCCACCACAGAGATAGAAGGCTTGCTCGGGCAGGTGGTCGTACTCACCCTTGGCTACCTTGTCGAATGCCTCAACCGTGTCGCCGACCGATAGGAACGATCCCGGCTGGCCGGTGAACTGCTCTGCGGCGTACATGTTCTGGGACAGGAAGCGCTCGATCCGCCGAGCCCGCCCGACCAGAACCTTGTCCTCCTCGGACAGCTCGTCGATTCCGAGGATCGCAATGATGTCCTGCAACTCCTGGTAACGCTGCAGGATCCGCTTGACCTCCTGGGCAACCCGGTAGTGCTCGTCGCCGATGTACTGCGCGGCGAGGATCCGGGAGGTCGAGGTCAGCGGGTCCACGGCCGGGAAGATGCCCTTGGAGAACACCGACCGGGACAGCTCAGTGGTGGCGTCCAGGTGGGCGAAGGTCGTGGCCGGTGCCGGGTCGGTGTAGTCGTCGGCGGGTACGTACACGGCCTGCATCGACGTGATCGAGCGACCCTTGGTCGAGGTGATCCGCTCCTGCAGCTCGCCCATCTCGTCGGCCAGCGTGGGCTGGTACCCGACGGCAGAGGGCATCCGGCCGAGCAGGGTGGACACCTCCGAACCCGCCTGAGTGAACCGGAAGATGTTGTCGATGAACAGCAAGACGTCCTGGTTCTGCTCGTCGCGGAAGTACTCGGCCATGGTGAGTGCTGACAGCGCGACCCGCATGCGAGTGCCCGGGGGTTCGTCCATCTGGCCGAAGACCAGGGCGGTGTCCTGGATGACGCCGGCCTCGGTCATCTCAGTGATCAGGTCGTTGCCCTCACGGGTGCGCTCCCCCACCCCGGCGAAGACCGACGTACCACCGAAGTTCTTGGCAACCCGGCGGATCATCTCCTGGATCAGCACGGTCTTGCCGACGCCGGCACCGCCGAACAGGCCGATCTTCCCGCCGGTCACATAGGGAGTGAGCAGGTCGATGACCTTGATGCCGGTCTCCAGCATCTCGGTCTTGCCCTCGAGCTGGTCGAAGGGTGGCGGCCGGCGGTGGATCGACCAGCGCTCACCCTCGAACGTCAGGTCTGGGTCGTCCAGGCACTGGCCCAGGGTGTTGAAGACATGGCCCTTGACCTGGTCACCCACCGGCACCGAGATCGACGAGCCGGTGTCGGTGACTTCCGAGCCACGGACCAAGCCGTCGGTGGGCTGCATGGAGATCGTCCGAACGAGATTGTCGCCGAGATGCTGGGCGACCTCCAGGGTCAACCGCTTGCGGACCGACTCGAGCTCGATCTCGGCGTGCAACGCCTGGAACAGCGGTGGCACCGACTCGCGCGGGAACTCCACGTCGACGACGGGACCGATGATCCGAACGACGCGGCCGGCCATACCGCCCGAGTCCGCCTCGGATCCCGGTCGCGTCGTTGCGTGCGCCGTGGACGTAGTGGGGGCAGAGGTCGTGGTCATCTAATCGTCGCTTCCTACGGATACGAGGGCATCGGCACCGCCGACGATCTCACTGATCTCTTGGGTGATCTGGGCCTGTCGGGCCTGGTTGACGTCCCGGGTGAGCCCGCGAATCAACTCATCGGCATTGTCGGTGGCCGCCTTCATCGCCCGCCGGCGGGCGGCCGACTCCGATGCTGCCGACTCCAGCAGCGCGGCATAGATGCGGCTGGTCACATAGGTCGGTAGCAGCGCGTCGAGCAGAGTCTCGGGGTCTGGCTCGAATTCGTAGGAGGGCTGTTGCTCGGACACCTTGCTCGACTCGTCCTCGGCGAAGTCGACCTCCTCGACAACCAGCGGCGCGATCCGGTTGGCGGTCGGCTCCTGGGCCAGCATGGAAACGAATCGAGTGTGTACGAGGTGGATCTCGTCGACACCCAGAATGCCGTCTGACCCTGAGTCGTCACCCTCGTCGACCCCGGCGTTGAACGCCCTGATCAGTGTGGCAGCGACATCCCGGGCATCTCCGGCTGTGGGCTGCTCGGAGAACCCGCTCCAGGTGTGAGCCACGGCGCGTCTGCGGAAACTATAGTAGCCGATCCCTTTACGGCCGATCACGTAGAGCAGCGGCTCCTTGCCTTCGCTGCGCAACAGGGATTGGAGTTCCTCGGCAGCGCGGACCGCATTCGAGGTATAGCCGCCGGCCAACCCCCGATCGCTGGTCACGATGAGGACCGCCGCGCGCTGGGGATTCTCACGCTCCACCAGGAGGGGATGATCCAAGGACGCCGATGCCGCGAGCGACGACAGGGCCCGGGTGATTTCCCGAGCGTAGGGCTGGGCCGCCTGTACCCGCTGCTGGGCCTTGGCGATCCGGGTGGTGGCGATCAGTTCCATGGCGCGGGTGATCTTCTTGGTCGAGGTGACCGAGGAGATCCGCCGCCGGATCTCGCGAATCTGAGCCATAACTCAGCCGCCTCGGGCCGGATCGTCGGTCAATCTGGCTGTCACTTCTTGGCCTTGCGGACCTGGATCTTTTCCTGGCCGACGTCTTCGGAGTCCATCGCCTCAGCCTCGGCCTCGCTGCCGACCAGCGACTGGCCGGAGGTGGTGGTGAAGCGCTTGCTGAACTCCTCGACGGCGGAGACTACCGAGGCCTCGGTGTCGTCCTCGAACTTCTTAGACTCCCGGATCGCGTCCAGGACGCCCTTGTCGTTGTGCCGCAGATAGTCCAGGAACTCGGACTCGAAACGGCGTACATCCTCGACCGGCACCTTGTCGACGTGTCCCTGGGTGCCGAGAAAGATCGAGACGACCTGCTCCTCGACCGGGTACGGCGAATAGACGTCCTGTTTGAGCAGTTCGACGATCCGCGCACCGCGGTCCAACGTGGCACGCGAGGAGGCGTCCAGGTCGGAGGCGAACGCGGAGAACGCCTCCAGTTCGCGGTACTGCGCGAGGTTGACCCGCAGCGAACCGGCGACGGACTTCATCGCCTTGATCTGAGCGGCACCACCGACCCGGGAGACCGAGGTGCCGACCGCCATGGCCGGACGGACGCCCTGGTTGAACAGGTCGGACTGGAAGAAGCACTGTCCATCGGTGATCGAGATGACGTTCGTCGGGATGTAGGCCGCGATGTCATTTGCCTTTGTCTCGATGATCGGCAGGCCGGTCATCGAGCCCCCACCGAGGTCGTCGGACAGCTTCGCACAGCGTTCGAGCAGCCGAGAGTGCAGATAGAAGACGTCGCCTGGGTAGGCCTCACGACCCGGTGGGCGACGCAGCAGCAAGGAAATCGCCCGGTATGCCTCAGCCTGCTTGGACAGGTCATCGAAGACGATCATGACGTGTTTGCCCTGATACATCCAGTGCTGGCCCAGAGCCGAGCCGGTGTAGGGCGCCAGCCACTTGAACCCTGCCGAGTCCGAAGCGGGGGCGGCGATGATGGTCGTGTACTCCAGCGCGCCCGCTTCGTCCAGGGCCGCACGGACGCCGGAGATGGTCGAGCCTTTCTGGCCGATCGCGACATAGATGCACCGAACCTGCTGTTCGGGGTCGCCGGATGCCCAGGCCTGTTTCTGGTTGATGATCGTGTCCACGCAGACCGCGGTCTTGCCGGTCTTACGGTCACCGATGAGCAGCTGGCGCTGCCCGCGACCGATCGGGGTCATCGCATCGATGGCCTTGATCCCGGTCTGCAGAGGTTCGGACACACTCTGCCGGTCGATCACGGAAGCGGCCTGCAGTTCCAGGACCCGTTCCTCGTCGCTTTCGATGTCGCCCAGGCCGTCCAGCGGCTGAGCCAGTGGGTTGATCACCCGACCCAAGAAGGCATCGCCCACCGGTACCGAGAGGATCCGGCCGGTCCGGGTGACCCGCTGACCTTCGGCCAGGCCCTGGTAATCACCCAGAATCACGGCGCCGATATCGCGGACGTCGAGGTTCAAAGCCACGCCCAGGACGCCGTCCTGGAACTCCAACAGTTCGTTGGTCATCGCCGAGGGCAGGCCCTCGATGTGCGCGATGCCGTCCGCGGTGTCCACTACGGTGCCGACCTCCTCGCGCGAGGCGTCCGCTGCGAAAGAGGAGACGTACTCCTCGATCGCGCTCTGGATCTCGTCCGCGGAGATCGTCAGCTCGGCCATGTGAAGGTCCTGTCTGTCTGGGTAAATGACGTGGGATGTGGTTGAGGGCGCAGAGTCATGGAACCGGCTGTCGTCGCGCTCATTGCTGGTCCGCCTCGCTCGCTGCGCTCACCGGTCGGTCCGCTCCTCGGGCCGCGGACGGCCCTGCGATGCTCCCGCCCTCTCGGCTCAACGGACCAGCCGCTGACGGGCGGCAGCAAGCCGGAACCGGATGCTGCCATCGATGATCTCGTCACCCACACGGACGACGAGGCCGCCGAGGATGTCGGGGTCCAGGGATATCTGCAGGGCGATCCGCCGGTTGTAGATGCGCGACAGGCTGTCCACCAGTCGCTGCTCCTGTTCATCGGTGATTGCGATCGCCGTGGTGATCTGAGCGATCGAACGCTCCCGGCGTAAGGCCGCGAGATCGGAGAGCTCTTCGATGGTCTGCTGCGCCTGACGGGCACGGGCGCCGGTGAGCCTGGCAGCCAGCAGCCGCTCGGTGACGCGATGGACCTTGCCGCCGACCAGGGCATCCACCAGGGCCGAACGTTGGGTCTTGCTCGCGGCAGCATCGGACAGCGCGCGCTGCAACTCCGGGCGCCCGGCAACGATTCGGCCGAACCTGAAAAGTTCGTCCTCCACGGTATCCAGTGCGTTTCCCGCTTCAGCCGAGCCAAAGGCAGCCTGTACGGCCAGCCGCTCGATTCCTGCGGCGAACTCACTCGGCAAGGACCAACGGGCTCGTACCGCTGCCCCCAGCACTCCTGCGGTCCGCTCGTCGACCTTCCCGCCGAAAACGGTCGTCACCAAGCCGGCCCGAGCGTCGGCGTCGGTCGAGCTGTCAGCCAACGCCCGGCGCAGGGAGGGCTGGGTATCGAGGACGTCGACCACTGCGAAAAGCTCGTCCGCCAGGGTCAGCAGTACCTCGGCGGACTGTCCCTCAGTATCGTTGTCGAGTTCGGCTGTGACGGCTCGCAATGCCTCTCGACTGGCCGCCTGCATCAAGCCCGACTTCCAGACGTCGAGCTCATCGAGGACGCTACGGAGAGCCGGCCACCGACCTCGTCTGTCTCAGAGCCCGCCATCTGGTCGAGCTCGTCGAGGAAATGATCCACGGTGCTGACCCTGCGCTCGTCGTGGGACAGCGACTCGACGATAATTCGCTCGGCCAGTGCCATCATGAGCCCGCCCATCTCGCCCTGGAGCTGGCGCACCATCTGGTCCCGCTGGGCGATCAGTTGCTCTGCACCCCGTTGGCGGATCCGTTCGACCTCGCGGTCGGCCTGCTCGCGAAGCTCTTCTCTGATCCGTTCAGCGTCGGCTCGCGCCGTGTCACGGATCTTGGCCACCTCGTCGCGCGCCTCGGCCAGCGCCGACTCGAAGCGACGCTGAGACTCCTCGAGATCGCGCTCGGCCGTTTCGCTGGCATCGACCTGCGCTTGGATGGTGTCCTGCTGTTTGGTTGCCATCCGCGCCAGGACGGGCCAGACGTAGCGATAGAGCACGAAAACGATGATCAGGAACGCGAAGATCTCGGAGAGCAGGACCGACATCAGCTTGCACCTCCGCCGGCGGGAGCCTGTTCCACCTCGGCGAGGAACTGGTCCACAGTCGAGCGGCCGTCCACGGCGACTGAATCGCCGACGATTCGTTCGGCAAGGCGGGTGGACAGTCCGCCGACTTCTTCGCGGAGCCGACGCGTCGCCTCCGCCTGCGCAGTGGCCAGCTGTTCGGCGCCCTCGCGCTGGATCCTTTCCACCTCGCGGTCGGCCTGTTCTCGCAGTTCCGCACGGACCCGCGCTGCATCGGCACGCGCGGCGTCCCGGATGCTGGCCGCCTCAGCGCGCGCCTCGGCCAGCTCGGCTTCGTAGCGCTCCCTGGCTTGCTGCAGGGTGCGGGCGGCCTCTTCCC
>JALZIL010000098.1 GCA_030860305.1 Actinomycetota bacterium | reverse complement strand
CACAGCGCTGAGAGCGACCCGGCCATGACGGAAAAGAATAGCTGGATGGGATCAGAGCTCGAGGGCCGTTCGCCCGGAGTCGAACTTACGATCAACGCGTCGGTGCATGACATCTGGGCGGTGCTCTCCGACGGGTGGCCTACGCGTCCTGGGTGGTCGGCACCGCCCGGATCCGCGGGGTCGACCCCGGCTGGCCGCAGCCGGGTACCCGGATCCACCACTCCTTCGGCGTCTGGCCGGGGTTGATCGACGACAGCAGCGAGGTGCTAAGCGCCGACCCTCCGCGTGAGCTCCTGCTCAAAGCTCGTGGCTGGCCGGCCGAAGAGGCGCACGTACACCTCATCCTCACGCCGGAGGGCAGCGCGGATACCCGGCTGCGACTGGTCGAGGACGCCGTGGCCGGTCCGGGGCGGCGGCTGGTGCCGGGTCGGCTGCGGCAGGCGCTCATCGTGTGGCGCAACACCGAGACGCTGCGGCGTCTGGCCTACCTCGCCGAAGGCGACATCCGGGGACTAGAACAGCACCGACCGGACAAGTCCTGACCTGCTGCGCTCTGATGTGACTTTCTCCGGAGAAAGTGCGGTCTGGGGCCCGGCTGATGTGACCTTCTCCGGAGAAGGTGCGGTCAGGCGGCCGTTCAATCAGCGGCTTGCGGCCAAGTCGTCCGCGGGTACGACCGTGACGTCGGTCGGGCATGCGGCCGCTAACCGGGTCCCCTCTACGGCTGTTGTACGCGCCTTGTGGGTGCTGCAACACCCGGAAACCGCGAGAATCACCCGCAAGGCATCCCGGCGGACGGGCCGGCCGCCCCCGTTGCCGGGTCAGCCCGCCAGCTGCAACGGGACACCGAACAGCGGGAACAACGTCTCGGTGTCGAGGAAGACCGTGATGCCACTGACCCGGTCGCCGCGGAAGTCCAGCACATGGATGGAGAACGGCTCGTGGCCGGAGCCCGACTCGCTGCGCCGGTAGGTGGCAAACCCTGGTCGGCCGTTGACCGTCAAGGGAAGCAGCCGCCCGTCGCGGCAGCCGATCCCCGGTCCCAGCATCCAGGTGCCGATGTCCTCGGGTCCGTACAGCCAGATCGCGTACGGCGGCATCGACTGGATCGCGTCCTCGTGCAGTAGGGCGACGAAAGCATCGATGTCATAGCGCTCGAAGGTGTCGACGTAACGCTCGAGCAGTTCTCGATGGGCGTCTTCCACCGGCGGCGACGGATCGGTGTCGTCGAGGCTCAAGTCCGACAGCGTGGTGCGTGCTCGCTGAAGTGCGCTGTTCACCGAGGCAACCGTGGTGTCCAGCAGCCCGGCGACCTCGGTGGTCCTCCAGCGCAGCACGTCCCGCAGGATCAGCACGGCACGTTGACGAGGCGGCAGGTGTTGCAGGGCGGCGACGAAGGCAAGCCGGATCGACTCACGGGCCACGGCCAGATCCGCCGGGTCGCCGTCGGCCGGGAGCACCCGGTCATCGGGTATCGGCCCGACCCAGGAGTACTCGGGAAGCGGCTCACCCAGCGACGCTTGAACCGGCGGCGAGGCGGTTCCGAAGTCCATCGGCAGGGCGCGGCGGTTGCGCCCGTCGAGCTGATCGAGGCAGACGTTTGTGGCGATGCGATAGAGCCAGGACCGCAGACTGGACCGGCCGTCGAAACCAGCCATCCCCCGCCAAGCCCGGACCAGCGTGTCCTGCACCGCATCCTCGGCTTCGAAGACAGAGCCCAGCATCCGGTAGCAGAAGCCGGTCAGTTCAGCGCGGAAGCGCTCGGTATCCCACTGCCCGCGGCCTGCCCCTGCATCCTGGCCGTCGAGGACGACGTCCGGGTTGACCGGCTGATCAGTACGAGCGACGGCCCGTGTCATCGCGGCGGAACCCCCTCGCGTCTGGTAGCGGCGCAGACGAGCATAGATGGGTCACCGCGTCCCAGGACGGCAAGCGAAAGCCTGCCGGGTTGACCGCAGCCGCAGCTGGGAGGCAACTCGACAGGCCTCGATGAAGTTGGCCCCCGCTTACTGTCCGCAGTCGTGAGGTAACGGAACAGTCACCATAGATTGCCTGCGCGGTGGGCCAAGGTCAAGAGGCAGGTCAGAAAAAGATCATGTCGATCGGACCGTGGAGCGGATCGGCCACGGCTCACCCAGTACCGGGTTGTCGGGGTCATCCGGCACCGCGATGGGCCCGACAACCCCGAACTCGCGGCCCGACCCGGTCGATCACTGCCGCCGGCGATCGAGTGTCTGCTGCGCCTTGCGCTGGCGGTTCTCTGTGCGGCGCAGGTCGATGCGAATCTCGTCCAGCCGCCGTCGGGCGTCAGTGAGCTGCTCGTGCAAGTGGCGTACGCGGGTCTGTTGTTCCGCTTCGGTCCGAACAGCCTTCGCCAGCGCCGAGTCGGCCTCCTTGGCCGCCCGCGCAGCCTCGGCCAGGGCCTGGCGTCGTCGCTGCTCCTCGGCCTTCGCCTCGGCCTTGGCCTGCGCTCGAGCTTCGGCTTGCGCCGCCCGCAGCTGCGCCTCGGTCGGCTTGCTTGCTCTGCCTGCCCGAGTGGCCTTGGTTGCCGTCTGCGCCTCGGCCGGCTGAGGTGCCCTGGTCGTCCGGGTGGCGGCAGCCCGGCCGCTGCCCGGCTTGGCAGCGGTGCTCGGCACGGCTCGCTGACGCGGGGTGCTCGGCCGTACGACACTGAGCTCGGGTGGCGAGGCGAAGCCGAACCCGTCCCACCGCGCCGGACGTACCAATGTTCCGGAGCCGAGCTGCTCGACGACGCCCTGGTCGGCCACCGCAGCGTTCAGCGTCGAGACCACTTCCTCACGCAGGCCCGGTGCCGGTGAGGGCTGGCCGGTGACCCGGAATGCCTGGTCGGCCAGCTCCTCGATCAGCCCGCGCCGCAACGTCGACAGCTCGCGCATCCGCGCGCCGTCCAACGCGTCCTGGGCCGCACGCAGCGCGTCCCCGAGTTCGGCCAACCGCGGCGCGGCCTCGGGATCGGAGCGCACGAGCTGGTTGAGCGCGTACGCCGATCGGGTCGGCTTGCGCAACCCGGCGATGTCCTTGGCCGCCTTGTCGTCGCTGGACCGGGCCTGCTTCGCGAGGGCCGTACGCCGCTGCATGAACTCGTCCGGGTCGACCGAGTACAACTCCTCGATCGCCTGATCCAGCAGGTCCTCGGCGCCCATCTGGCAATCCTGCACCCGGTCGGCGACTGCCTACTGCCTGGGAGTCAGGGCGAGCTGGCGGGACTGGGCCACGAGGACTCCCGCGGTGTCCCAGATCTCGCCGTCCTCGGACAGCAGCCCACCCTGTACGAACTGAGTACGAAACACGCATCGCAACGGACCTGGGGCCGGGACCGCCCGGATGTGTACGGTCAGCTCCAAGGTCGGCACCCAACCCGGCCCCAGTCCGATGTTGAAAATGGGCGGGGCGAACGCGTCAGCCACCAGCAACAGTCCGATCGCGTCGGTCGGCGCGGCGTCGGAAAAGGCGAACCAGCCGGCCACCTCGGCCCGACCCGTCGGCCGGCCGCGCATGAATCCTTCGTCGCCCGGCCGCCAACGCACGGCCAGCCGATCGTAGAGAGCCGGCCACGGAGGCGACGAGGACGGTACGACGACGCAGTCCTCGTACGGTGGCAGCTCGGGGGGCCTCCGGCTGACCAGTACGGCATCGGCGCCTGAGGTCTCGCCGAAGGTGCCGAGCACTCGGAAGGACTCGCGGCTGTCCTGCTCGAATCTCGCCGTCAGGGTGGCGGTTCTCCTGCCCACCCGGGCCGACTCGACGAGCACCGAACACGGACCAACGTGCGCAGGCGCTAGGTAGTGCGCCGTCACCGCGAGCGGTGGACGCCCGATGGATTCGGCCATCGCCTGACCGGCGATGGCCAGCAGATATCCGCCGTTGGGGACCCCGGCGATGTCCCAGCCGACTTCCACGGCCCCCTCGTATTGACCGTCTGCCCTCTTCTCGACCGCAGTCACCCGGGCGAAGTCGTCACTCACCCGCCGGAGGTTATCCCCAACACCCGCGATAACCAGTTCGTCGCGTAACAGACAGGGCCGGGCAAGCTGCGAGGCGGCTAGAGACCGATCTTGTCGCCGAGGCCGCCGAGGCTACCGCCGAGGTTCTTCGGATCGATATTGAACTTGCTGAGCAGGTCACTGTGCTGATCGGTGTCGACCTGATCGGGGAGTTCAGCTTGAGCCTGGTCGGCCTGATCATGGTCTCCGCGTGAGCGGATCATGTCGATGATCTTGTCCTTGGGAATGTTCATGACGGCTACCTCTTCATCATCGTTGGTTTGACGGCCGGCGTTGCCGGCCGCTGCTTCAGTTGCTGTCGGACGTGTCGAAGCCGGCCCTGTCCACGCGGCGATGGAAGCGCATACCGGACAGGCCGCCGAGGATGGCTGCGATGAGCGTGACCACCAGAACGATGGCCAGGCCGATGAGACCACCGACCGGGAGGTCGCTCGTACTGATCGGGATGGCCGGCAGGTTGATCTGACTGGTGATGTTGGTCTTCTGGCCGCCGATCACCCCCAAGACCGTGAGGACGACGGCGACCCGCAGCCACAGCTGAGACGATCGCCACGAGCAGGATCGTTGCGCCGGCAGTGGCGAGCCAACCGAAGAAGGCTGCCCCCACCTTGATGCCACCGAAGGCCTCTTTCTCGCGTGCCCGCACGCCGTCCTGATCTGTTCCGGCGCCTTCTCGATGGGCGGCGCCGTCTCCGTTGTGCGGCGACAACCGGTCATTCTTGGCGTCGGACGTCTCGGGCTCGTACGGATGCGATGCATGGATCTCAATCCTCACTCGAGGCGGACTCAACGTGACGGTTCTGGAAGCCGGCTCCCGTGGCAGGAGCCGGCTCCCAGCAGCCGGCTAGTGGCGACTTCCGTCCGCGCTCGCACCGCCGACCTGGTTGGCGGTTTCCTTGGCGAATTGCTTCGGATCCTCCTTCGC
Source organism: Actinomycetota bacterium (assembly GCA_030860305.1). Next base: position 1,457 of record JALZIL010000098.1, on the reverse strand, counting down.
CCGCTGCGCGGCGTTGGAGGTCTCCGCCTTCATCCGTGGTGCCTCTGCCTCGACCTTGACCAGCGCGTTCTCCCAGCGGCTGCGCATCGGGGTGATCCCGCCGCCGCCGACGGCGACGATGACGATGCCGACGATCGCGGCGAGGCTGGCATACAGCACCGCATTGACCACGTTCTCCGCGATCTGCAGCTGGTTGAGGGCAGCGATGATGCCCAGCGCCAGAATAAGGATCGAGGCGGCGTTAGCCAGCACGGTGCCGTACGACAGCCCGCCCATGGTGTTCTGGATCAGGCCCTTGACCCCGGCCGCCACAGCCGCGGCGATCACGATGATCAGGATCGCGATGAACACCTTGGGCAGATACCCGACGACCGCTGCCAGGTAGCTGCTGATCGGATTGTCACCGAAGACCCCGAACGCGGTGGACAGCACGAACAGCATGACCGTGTAGAACACCAGCCGGGCCAGGATGCCAGCGGCGTCGTACTGCGACTTGGCCAGCGCCTTCTTGACCCCTCCGCGCTCCACCAGCCGATCGAAGCCGACCTTCTGCAACAGCTTGGTGAGGATCTTCTCCAGCGCTTTCGCGATGAAGTAGCCGATGATCAGGATCAGCAGGAAGCCGACCAGTTTGGGCAGGAACTGGACCACGGTGTCCAGCAGGTCGGTGAAGGACTGTTTGATGTCCACGAACAAGACTCTCTTCTGTAGGTCGAGCGGACGGATGACGATCTGAGCGCCGGTTAGCGGTTCGTTTCCCCGCCGCGGGCGTTCTGGTCGGCGTCGACATCGATCTGCTCGGCACGTACCTCTTCGGAGACCTGTTCGGTGTCGCTGACGGTGTCCTTGTCCAGTCGCACTCGCTCGACCGGCACGGTTTCCTTCTGCACCACGGGGCGTTCCTCGGTCAGGGTGATCTCGTGCTCCTCCTCCGACAGATCAGCGCCGGTCGTGGCCGCGTCCCGGTTCGCGTCGGTGATCGGCTCGCGCTCGAGGCGGACCTCCTCGCGGGAGACCGGCACCTGCACCGACTCGGTGCGGGTCGTCACGTACTTGCGCAGCCGGGCGCGGCCGGTCTCCACCTTCTCGGTTCCGACATCAAGGCGTTCCTCTGAACGGGTCATCGCCTCGTCGGTGTTTGGCCCGGACACGTCCTGCCCGACCGTGCCCCTGGAATCGGTGTCGTAGTCGGCCTCGCCAGCACTCAGGCCGTAATAGCGGTAGAGGTCAGCCTCTTCGGCCGGTTCCAGGTGGCCGTCGCCCTCGACCTGAGGGGCGTCCTTGACCTGGTCCTTGGTCACCGGGACAGACAGCGCGCCGCCGGAGAAGCTGGCCTGCTCCAACGGTACGAAGCTCTCCTTCGTACCGAATAGCCCGGTGTTGACCGTCACCCACTTCGGCTGACCACTGGTGTCGTCCAGGTAGACCTGGCTGACCTTGCCGATCTTGTCACCGGA
>JALZIL010000141.1 GCA_030860305.1 Actinomycetota bacterium | reverse complement strand
TCGAGCTCGTTCCGGCGCAGGGTGAAAACACCGCGCAGGATCAGCTCGGTGACCCGGTCCGGATGCGTCTCGGCGTAGGCCAGTGCCAGGGTCGAGCCCCACGAGCCGCCGAGGACCAGCCAGTGTTTGATCCCCAGGTGTTCACGCAGGGCCTCGACGTCGGCGACCAGATGCCAGGTCGTGTTCGTGCTCAGGTCCGCACCGGGCTGGCTCGCGTGGGGTCGGCTGCGCCCGCAGCCACGCTGATCGAACACGACGATGCGGTACCGGGCGGGGTCGAAGAGCCGCCGGTTCCCCGGCTTCGAGCCACCGCCGGGACCCCCGTGCAGGAACACCGCCGGCTTGCCGTCGGGGTTGCCGCTGGTCTCCCAGTAGATCTCGTGGCCGTCGCCGACAGCCAACAGGCCGGACTCGTACGGCTCGATCTCCGGGTACGGCTCGCCGACCATGCCGGCATTATTGAGTCGAAGAAACATGGGGGAGCTGGTCATGCCGAGGTGAGGGTGACCGGGAGGTCGGCCAGGCCGCGCAGGACGAATTGGGGGCGGCGTACCGGTTCGCGGGCCAACTCGATCGTGGACGTGCCCGCAAGCAGCGCCGCGAAGGATTCCTGCAACTCGACCCGGGCCAGCGGCGCACCGATACAGAAGTGGATACCCGCGCCGAAGGAGATGTGCGAATTGTCCGTACGGTCCAGGACGAGGCGGTCCGGATCGGGGAAGACGGCCGGGTCGCGGTTGGCCGAGCCGAGCAGCGCGGCCACCTTCTGACCCGCCCGTACGGTCACGTCCCCGACCTCCACATCGCGTACGGCGGTGCGCTCGAAAAGCTGTAGCGGCGAGTCGTAGCGCATCAGTTCCTCGACCGCGGTGGGAATCAGTGACGGTTCCCCACGGAGCTGGGCGAGCTCGTCAGGGTGCCGGAGCAGCGCGAGCATCCCGTTGCCGGTGACGTTGACCGTCGCCTCGTGCCCGGCGTTGAGCAGCAGAATGCACGTGGTGACCAGTTCGTCCTCGGTGAGCCGGTCGCCGTCGGTGTCCCGTACCGAGACCAGATGGCTGATCAGATCCTCACGCGGTGCGGTACGGCGCTGCGTGGCCAACTCGCGCAGGTAGGCCACGAACTCGGCTGCGGCGGCCTCGGCAGCGGACTCGATGCCGGCCGGGCGGTCGTACTCGTACATCTTGACGATGGCGTTCGACCACGGCCGCAGCAGCGGGCGGTCGTCCTCGGGTACACCGAGGAGTTCGGCGATGACGGCGACCGGGAGCACGTCGGCGTAGGTCGGGACCAGATCGACGGCCCGGCCGTCGGCGCCCTGCTCGAGCAGGTCGGCGACCAGCCCGGAGGCCAGTTCCTCCACCCAGAGGCGCAGCCGCTCGACATGTCCGCGGGCGAACGCGGTTGCGATCAGCCGCCGCAGCCGGGGGTGTTCCGGGGGCTCCATCTCGAGCAGGGCGTTGCGGTGGATCAGATTGAACGACTCGAAGCCGGACAGCGGGACCCGATCGGACCAGATCCGGCCGAGGCCGCGGTGGCGCAGGACGGCATTGGCCTCCGCGTGCCCGAAGGCCAGCCACATCCCCAACCCCTCGTCCCACGCGATCGGGTGCTCGGCCCGCCGGGCGGCGAAGACCGGGTACGGGTCGGCGATCAGCTCCGGGTCGTCGAGCTCGAGCAGCACCGCCACGCCGCCGAGCTTAAGACGCCCGAACCCGGACCTTATGCGCATAACGTCCCGGAAACAGGTCTGAGACGGGACGTTATGCGGATAACGTCCGGAGGTGGGGGGTCCTCCGGTAGCCGCTCCAGGCCGCGCACAATGGGTACGTGGTCCGGCCAGGCAGAGATCGGCCGTGGGTGGTCGCCCATCGAGGCGCCTCCTCCGAGGTGGCCGAGCACACCGCCCGCGCGTATGAAAAAGCCATCGAACAGGGCGCTGATGCCGTCGAGTGCGACGTACGGCTGACCCGCGACGGGCATCTGGTCTGCGTGCACGACCCGACGCTGTCCCGGACCTCCGACGGTCGAGGACGGGTGTCGGAGGTGACCCTCGAGGAGCTGCGGAACCTGGACTTCAGCGGGTGGCGCAACGAACTTCCCGAGACTGCTGACGACCTGATCGCCGACACGTCGGCCGAGGCGCTGCCGGTCCTGGCCTTCGACGACCTGCTCGACCTGGTGGTCAGTGCCCCGCGCCCGCTGCGGCTGTTCGTCGAGACCAAGCATCCGACCCGCTTCGGCGGCCTGGTCGAGGAACAGGTCGTGGCGAGCCTCGCCCAACACGGCCTGAACGAGCCCGCCGATCCGCTGCAGTCCCCGATCACCGTGATGAGCTTCGCGACCACCGCCGTACGCCGGGTGCACTCCCTCGCGCCGAATCTGCCGACCGTGCAGCTGTACGCCGCCGTGCCGGCGCTACGCCGGGACGGGACACTGCCGCGGGGAATCGACATCGTCGGAGTGGACATCGACACGGTGCGTCGACACCCAGGCTATGTCCGGCGCGTCCATCGGCAGGGCAACCGGTGTTACGTGTGGACGGTCGATGATCCGCTCGACATCGAGTTGGTCCTGTCACTAGGCGTCGAGGGCATCATCACCAACCGGCCGGCGATGGCCCGGGCGCTGATCCAAGCCGCTTGAATCGTGCTGGTGATTGCCGCCGCCGAGGCCCATCCGAGGCCACCGATCCTGCGCCGGCTCAGTTGTTGAATCGACTGCTGCTGGGCTGTCGCCGCGGCCGAAGATCGCAATTCCGACGCCGTCGTCCAGGCGCGCGCAGCTCACGCAGGCCACTTCACCCGGTGGTGGGGACGCATCACAGGATGACGTCATCGACTGTGACGTTGACTGTCACTGACTCCAGGCGAATCGTGGCTCGGAGTTGCTGCACGACGCGCTGCTGCACCTCTTTGGCCACGTCGACAATTGAGTCCCCGTACTGCACTGCGACAGCTAGCTCCACCGCAGCCGTACGCCCGAGCACACCGACGGCGGCATGCGGATGGCGGTGCCGCTGCGTGGCCCACTCGACGAGCCGCACGATGCGTCCGTGGCTGCTCTTGCCCAGTGCCACGCGCACACCCGGGACTTGGCGCGCGGCTTCTCGTGCAATGCGGGCGACGACCCGCGCCGCGACTTTGACTGTTCCGAGATCGGTCAGTTGCAGGGTGTACCAGACATCTTGAACGAGCCGATGCACATCGTTCATGACCCGGGCCGTGAGCTCAACAGGTGCATGGATCCGTTGGGCGGCAAGTTCCTGCACCGGTTGCCAAACCCTGGCGAGTTCGGACAACGCGGCCTGGCAATGCGAGCAGCCTTGTTGGTGGTGATCAAGTTTGCGCGCGCGACCGTCGGCGATCTGCGTAAGGATGTTGTCTACGCCGTGACCGCAGGCGAGGATACTATCCGGGGCCAGTAGGAGGCGGCTGGCCGGAAAGGACCGGCGGGGCGTGCTGTCATCCATCATCGTTGCGTCACCTCCACTCCGCCAAAGTCATGGCAAGTCTGCGCCGAGCTCGGAATAAGTGGCTACGCACCGCCGGGACCGTGCTACTCGTGATTGTCGCGATCTCGTCGTAGGACAGATCCTCGAAGTGGTGCAGGACGATGACGACGCGCTGCGGGACTGGAAGATTGGCAATGGCGTCGTCGACAGCATTGACTGCGAGATTCCGCTCCGCGATGTCCGGCGGGGTGTCGCCGTCGGCCGGAAACTCGCCGAGAAGGTCGAGTGACTCGGTTGCCTTGCCGCGCTGCAGGAGGTTCAAGGCGAGTCGGGTGACGATGCGGTACATCCAGGTCGAGAACGCAGACTGGCCGCGAAACTGCTCCAGCCGTCGCCATCCGGTCACGAGTGCTTCTTGGGCGACGTCTTCGGCGTCCTGATGGTTGCCGAGCAGACGTAGGGCAGTGCGATAGACCCGCAACCCATGTCGGGACACGAGCTCTTCGTAGGCGTCGATGAAACCGTCCTGCGCACGCCGTACGAGGTAGGCGTCGCCGACCTCGGTGTCGCTAACCGGCGTTCTCCCTCAAGTAGTGCAGACGAGGGGGCAATTGTCAGACACGTTGCCCACGGAAGCTCATGGGCGAGAGCCTTGCGTACGGCGATGGTTGCCGCCAGTGCGAGGCCCGGGAACGGATCTTGTCTCGAGATTCTTTGCGATCATTGGCCTCAGCCCGGTGTCTAACTGGTTGAGCCACCCCGCGAGAGTCGCACCGACGGCGATGGCTGCCACATCCCGGATCATCTGGACTGACCAACTGGTTGGCCCAGCGCAACGAGGAGGATCGCGAATCTGATGACCCAGCCAGTCAAATCCAGCACCAAGCCACCACCCAACACCAACGCATCATCCAGCAACGACGAAGCGTCCCGTATCGAAGGGCCGCTGACCACCCGTGACGGCAAGATCACCGTCGCACAGGGTGTCGTGCAAAAGATCGCCGGCATGGCCTGCCGCGAGATCAGCGGCGTGCACGCCATGGGTGGCGGGGCGACCCGCGCCTTCGGCGCGATCCGCGAGCGGATCCCCGGCAGCAGCGGTCCAAACGTGGCACAGGGTGTAGGTGTGGAGGTCGGTGAGACGCAGGCCGCCATCGACCTCGACATCGTGGTGGAGTACGGCGTCAGCATCGCCGACCTCGGCCAGAGCATCCAGCGCAACGTCAAGCAGGCAGTCGAGCGGATGACCGCACTGGAGGTGGTCGAGGTGAACATCAGTGTGGCCGACGTGCACCTGCCAACCGATGAAGCCGAAAGCAGCACTCAGGAGTCCCGCGTCTCGTGAGCGAGGCCCTCGAGTCCGGAGCGGTGGTGGATGGCGTCGATCTCGACGCCGTCGCCACCGCGGTGCGTGCCTGCTCGGCTGTGGCCGACCTTTACACTGGTCCACGGGCGGACGCCGTCGCTACGTACCTGCCGGGGCGCACGATCAAAGGGCTCAAGCTGGCCAGGGATGCGGTGACGATCCAGGTCCGCAGTCTGTGGGATGTTCCGGTTGTGCGGGTCGCCGGGCAGATCCGTCCAGCCGTACGCCCGTACGTCGCAGGTCGCCGGATCGACGTCGTCATCGCGGACCTGACCCCGCCGCCGGGATACGGACCCGTGGAGGACAACGATCGACCGGAGTTGCCCGTAGACGACACGTTGTCCGCTACCACCGTCGAGGACGCTGCCGGCGGCCACGAGGTCGTGGAGCCGGTACCGGTCGGATCGACGCCGACCTCGATATCGGTCAAGCACACGGTGACTGTCGAAGAAAACGTGGTCGTTGACGAGTATGAGGACCCGGCGCCCAGATGGGTGAGGCCGAACGGCGCAGACAGCGACGCGAGTTCATTCGCACCCACCACCCGGACCGGGGAGGAGATCCCGCCGAGTTCATAGCCGGACTTGCCGGCTTCGATGACGAGCCGGAGCCCACGGCCCTCCCTCGAGTGTTCGTCGTCCGCCAGCATCCGTGGCCGGTCACGGTCCTGATCCAGATAACTGAACGACTACGCCGACCCCGTCGCCCACCGCGAGTTCGGTGAGCCGTACCCCCATGAAGGTGAGAAAGACATGGCTCTTACCAGCCTAGGAACGATTGTCGGCCTTGTCCTCGGCCTCGCGCTCGCATTCGGCAGCTTCGGGCAGATGCTCATTGTCGCACTGTTCGCCCTGATCGGCTTCGCTGTCGCCAAGGTGCTCGCGGGCGACGTCGATCTGAGTCCGTACCTGTCGGGTCGGCGCGCCGGCCGGTGAGCGTCGCCGCAACCGAGACCGGTGCCCTCGGCCGAGCGATCCCAGGCAAGAACGCCTTGGGCACGATCAGTATCAGTGCTGCTGTCGTGGAGAAACTGGCCGCCCAAGCGGCCGCTGAGATCCCCGACGCAGGCGCGGCTGCCACCACTGTCCTGGGCGTGCGGCTGCCCGGAGCGGATCTACTCGGCACGAAGTCTACGGACCTCAGCGCGCTGCCGAAGGCGAGTGCCAGAGTCGATGGCTCCATCGTCGTCATCGACCTGTCGATCAGCGTCCGCTGGCCGTGCTCGGTGGCAACGGTGACCGGGGATGTCCGTGCCCACGTGCGTGGCCGTGTCATGCAGATGACCGGGCTCGATGTGGTCGAGGTCCGGATCTTGGTGACCGACTTGGCCACCGCCATCCCACCGCCACCCCGCGTCCGTTGATCGGAAGGTAGCCAATCGTGAGACACGTCAATCGCGTCCTCGCTGCGCTGCTCAGCATCGCGCTGATCGCGGCCGGGGCGTTGCTGATCATCGAAGTCATCGCTCAACGGCTTGGCTCGGCGCCGGCTCTGATCCCCTGGCCCGACGTCTACGCCTGGGGCAATGACACCACATGGGATGAAGCCGTCATCCGGGTCAGCTGCATCGCGATGGCCGTGGTCGGCGCCGTGCTGCTGGTCCTCGAACTCAAGCGGCCCCGGGTGCGCCGACTCACCGTCGCAGGGGAGCCGGAAGGCGTCGACATCGCCTACACGCGCAGCGGGGTAGCCCGGGCCGTGCAGGGCGCCGTGACAGACGTCGACGGCATCCGCAACGCATCGGTGCGCGTCGCTCGTCGCTCCGTTCGACTGACTGCTCTGTCCGCGTCCACCGAGACCAGCGCCGCCAAATCGTTGATGGAGCCGGTATCCCGGGCTGCGCAACAACAAATAGACGACCTCCGACTCGACCCAACGCCGCGGCTCGCGGTCGCTATGAGAGCGACGAAACGCTGATGCATGCTGACCGCACCAACCGAGTCGTCCTGGCGACGTTGGCCCTGTTGGCGCTCGCCACCGGAGTCCTCGGAACGCTGCTGAGCTTCGGCGTCTTTGGGACCTCTGCCCAGCGCACGTCATTGCTGGACAATCCAGTCTCTGTGTTCATCGGCGACAACAGTGCTTGGTTCTGGCCCGTTGCAGCCATCCTCGGACTGGTCCTCGTCGCGCTTGGGCTGCGCTGGCTGCTGATCCTGAGCTTCTCCACCGACCGCGTCGGCAACCTGGTCGTAGGCGGGGACCGCTCCGGGGGCCGCAGCACGCTCTCCTCGTCGGCACTCACGACGGCCGTCGCTGACGAAATCGAGGGGTACAGCGGAGTGCACTCCGTTAAGAGCCGAATCATCGGCCACGCAGACGCGCCGGAGCTGGTACTCGACGTAGTCCTCGAGGACTCAGCCGATCTCGCCGCGATCCGGCACCGCATCGAGACCGAGAGCATCGCGCACACCCGGCAGGCCCTCGACTCACCACACCTGCCCGTGATCGTCGACCTGACCGTTACCAACAAGCAACAGAAGCGGGTCGCCTAACCGGCGCGTCCCACCACGACCGGCTGCATTGTCACTACCGCCCCTCGGCTCGCAACGGGTGACGGTTCTTGACACGGCATCGGTCGTCGCTTGCAAGTCGCTCCGATGGCACAGGCCCGATCCCGGGTGGCCCGTTAAGGTCGCGACATGTCCTCCCGCAGCGCCGGTACGTCCAGCGCTCGAACACCCGCTACTGGTACCCGAGCGAGTGGCAAGCGCCGGCCCAGCGCCGGATCACGGCTGGCCACCCCGGTCACCGGGTCACACGATGTGCCCAATCCCCGCCAGCCCTGCCCGTGCGGCTCGGGTCGCCGGTACAAGCACTGCCATGGATCCGGACAACCTGTGCGAGTGGGCCGACCCTTCGAGGGACTGACCGGGGAACCTGACCTGATCGCCATGCGCGAGCTGGTCTCCGCAGCGACCGCGCCGCTGGTCCTGTCCGACCCCGCGTACGCCGATCGCAGCGTGACCTTGGCAACCGTCCTGCCGCAGCTGGCACCGGCGCTGGTCAGGGAGGACGGCCGGATCCTGCTTGGCCTGCAGCTGGTCGCCTCCTCCGACGACGTCAGTCGCGACATCGGCACCGCCCTGCAGGCCGCGTTGGAAGCCGAACCCGGCCAACCGGTCAACCCGGGTCCGATCGGCGGAGCCGGCTCGGCCGGACCGCGGCTGCAGGAGCTGCTCAGCGACGCGTCACTGGACGTCACGGTCCACGACGACTACGGGTTCTGGTTGGGCCGGGAGGCCGACGACGAGCCGATCGATGCTGCGCTGTCCGGGATGCTGGAACAGGCCAACGCGGCGGTCATTCCCTCGGTTCGGATGCCAGGCGGACAGGCCGCGTACTGGTGCCGTCCGGATGACGCAAAGGCGCACCTACGCTGGGTGATGACTCACCTCGAGGAGCCGCTGCTCGACGCACTGGCCGTGCTCGGGGCCGCCGGTGAGCTGGATCTGGGTACGGGCACGAAGTACGCCGGGGCTTTCCGCGCTCACGGGTTGGTCGCTCCGGTCTGGGATCTGCCCGCCGATGCGCCGGCGCAGGACTGGTGGCAGCCGGCCCAGGACTTCCAGGCCCGGTTGGCCTCGACCCTGAAGAAGGCGCCACGATTGGACGAGGCGGCCCGGCGGTTCCGCTCGAAGATCCTGTCCCGTCAGGTCACCCTGCGATGACCCGACCGCAATCGGGCCCCGAGCCGACCGAAAGCCCGCACCGGCTCGGTTACCGCCCCATCGAGGAGGGCGTCACCACCGACCTCGCCGACCGGATGACCTACGGCGGTTACCTGCACCTCGATCGGCTGCTCAGCGCGCAGGTGCCGCTGTCCGACCACCACGACGAGATGCTGTTCATCATCCAGCACCAGGTGACCGAGCTCTGGCTCAAGCTGCTGGCGCACGAACTACGTTCTGCCCGAGCGAAATTGGCCGCAGACGACCTGCCGCCGGCGCTGAAGCGGATGGCCCGGATCAAGCACATCCAGCGGCAGATGTTCGAGCAGTGGTCGGTCCTGGAAACGCTGACCCCAATCGAGTACGCGCAGTTCCGCGGCAAACTCGGCGTTGCGTCGGGGTTCCAGTCGCCGCAGTACCGGACCGTGGAGTTCCTGCTGGGCAACAAGAATCCCGGCATGATCAAGGTGTTCCGGCACGACCCGGCGGTTGCCGCGGCCCTGCAGGCAGACCTCGAGGCGCCGAGCCTGTACGACGAGTTCCTCCGTTTCCTGGCCCGGGCCGGTCACGACGTACCGGCCGAACGCGCCGAGCGGGACTGGTCGCAGCCCTACACCGCTCATCCCGGGGTGGTCGAGGTGCTGCGCCGGATCTATGCCGAGCCGGAGCGCTATTGGGCCGAGTACGAGGCCAGCGAGGAACTCGTCGACGTCGAGGAGAGCTTTCAGCTCTGGCGATTCCGGCACATGAAGACCGTCGAGCGGGTGATCGGTTACAAGCGGGGGACCGGCGGCTCGTCCGGAGTCGGCTTCCTACGAAAGGCGTTGGAGCTCACCTTCTTTCCGGAGCTGCTGTCCGTACGCACCGAGATCGGGGAGGACGTAGGTGGCTGACGGCACCGCCCCGTACGCACCGGTCGCCGCCGACCTGAGCGACGCACGGCGCCGCGACGAGGCTGACCCGCTGCGCGAGTTCCGGGAGCGCTTCTTGATCGGCGATGACCCGATCGCCTACCTGGACGGGAACTCGTTGGGCCGCCCGCCCAAGGCCACCATCGAGCGGCTGCATCAGGTGCTGGACGTCGAATGGGCCGGTCGGCTGATCCACAGCTGGCCCGAGCGGTGGGTCGATCTGCCCGCCCAGGTGGGCGACCAGCTGGCCCAGACCGTGCTGGGCTCCGGACCCGGGCAGACGGTGATCGCGGACTCCACCACGGTGAACCTGTTCAAGGCCCTGCACGCCGCCTGCGGGCTGCAACCCGATCGGACCGAGATCGTGGTCGACGACGCGAACTTTCCCACCGACCGATACCTGGTCGACAGCATCGCGGCCGAGCGTGGGCTGACCGTTCGGCGGCTCTCGCCCGATCCGGAATCAGGCGTTACCGCAAGCACTCTGGCTGAGGTGATCGGTACGCGAACCGCCGTCGTGCTGCTCAGTCATGTCGACTACCGCTCCGGGTATCTCGCCGATCTGGCCGGCATCACCACGATGGTCCATGAGGTCGGCGGGGTCGTCGTGTGGGACCTCAGCCACTCGGCCGGCCTGGTCCCGATGTCCCTGGACGATGCTGAGGTGGACTTCGCGGTCGGCTGTACGTACAAGTACCTGAATGCCGGACCCGGGGCTCCGGCCTTTCTTTACGTTGCTGCGCAACACCTTTCGATGGCGTCGCAGCCGATCACGGGCTGGTTCGGCGCTGCCGACGTTTTCGCGATGGCAGCGAGCTACGAACCGGCGCCCGATATCCGGCGGATGCTGTCCGGGACACCGTCGGTGCTGGGAATCGTCGCCGTCCAGGAGGGGTTGACGCTGATCGCCGAAGCCGGGCTGGACCGGATCAGGGCCAAGGCCGTCGATCTCACGGAGTACACGATCGCGCTGGCCGACGGGAAGTTGGCTCCACTCGGCGCCAGCGTGGCCAGCCCACGCGCCGCCGCTGATCGGGGCGGGCACGTGACGATCCGGTGTGCCGGAGCTGAAGACGTGACGAGGCGGCTGGTGGCCGCCGGTGTCGTACCGGATTTCCGCAATCCGGACCTGATCCGGCTGGGTCTCTCACCGCTGACCACGACCTACGCAGAGGTCTGGACCGCCATCGACATCTTCGCCGGCATCCTGGCCGAGTACAGCTAGCCGGTCCCGCACGTTATGCGCATAACGTGCGGAA
>JALZIL010000025.1 GCA_030860305.1 Actinomycetota bacterium | reverse complement strand
CGGTCCGGGAGAACGCGGACAACAAGCTGTACGGCAACCTGGGTCATCTCGCGTCGGTCAAGGCCAAGCGACCTGGCATGCAGATCGCCGTCGGCGGGTGCCTGGCCCAGAAGGACCGCGGCGTCATCCTGGAGAAGGCACCGTGGGTCGACGTGGTGTTCGGAACGCACAACCTCGGCTCGTTGCCGGTGCTGCTCGAGCGGGCCAGGCACAACGAGACAGCCCAGGTCGAGATCGTCGAATCGCTCGAGGTCTTCCCGTCGAGCCTACCGGCGCGGCGCGACTCTGCGTATTCGGCCTGGGTCTCGATCTCGGTGGGCTGCAACAACTCTTGCACCTTCTGTATTGTTCCGACCCTGCGCGGCAAGGAGGTCGACCGGCGCCCCGAGGACATCTTGGCTGAGGTGCAGACGCTTGTGGATGACGGCGTCCTGGAGATCACCTTTCTCGGCCAGAACGTCAACTCCTATGGCGTGGACTTCGGTGACCGCGCTGGCTTTGCCAACCTGCTCAAGGCCTGTGGCGAGATCGCGGGCCTGGAGCGGGTCCGCTTCACCAGTCCGCACCCGCGAGACTTCACCGACGACGTGATCGAGGCGATGGCCACGACGGCGAACGTCTGCCCGCAGTTGCACATGCCGCTGCAGTCCGGTTCGGATGACGTGCTGCGGCGGATGCGCCGCTCGTACCGCAGGGATCGTTACCTGGGGATCCTCGATCGGGTGCGCGCAGCAATTCCGGAGGCCGCCATCAGCACCGACGTCATCGTCGGCTTTCCCGGGGAGACCGAGGGCGACTTCGCCGACACCTTGAGCCTGGTGAAGCAGGCAAGGTTTGCCAGCGCATACACCTTTCAGTACTCCGTGCGAGCCGGCACACCGGCCGCGTCGCTACCCGACCCGGTGCCCAAGCATGTCGTCCAGGAACGCTATGAACGGCTGGTGGACCTACAGCAGCGGATCTCCTACGAGCAGAATCAGGCGCTGATCGGGTCCGCGGTCGAGGTTCTGGTGGCCACCGGCGAGGGCAGCAAGGATTTCGCGACCGGGCGGCGAACCGGAAGAGCCCGCGACGGCCGGCTCGTCCACTTCGCTGTGCCGCAGACATCCGAGGTCCGCGCGGGGGATGTCGTGCGGACCCGGGTCAGCTATGCCGCACCACACCATCTCGTGGCCGATGGGCCCTTGCTGGGCCATCGTCGAACCTCGACTGCCGACCGAGACGCGCTTGGTTCGAGGGCACCCGCCCCGGCCCCCAACGTCGTCGCACTCGGGATGCCGGGAGTTCCCGTCCGGATCTGACGGGGACCTCAGGTTCTAGGCGTTGGCGTCGCGGAGCCAGCCCTGCCACTTGGCCAGGTCCTCCTCGGCGCGTCGGATCCGCTTGGCATCACCGGACTTCTGCGCCCGGGCCAGCTTCTCGGTGGCGTCGGCGACCTTGTCTCGCATGCTGGCCAGCATCGGATTCTCGTTGACCGCCGAGCCGGCCCAGCGGGCATCAAGGGCTTCGCGCACCTTTGACTCCACGGCGCGCATCCGCTCGTCGAGGGATTGGATCGAGTCCCGGGGCACCTTGCCGATCTTCTCCCAGCGGTCCTGCAGTCCACGCAGCGCGGCCTGCGCACCCTGCGGGTCCGAGGCCGGATCAATCCGTTCGGCCTCGGCAAGCAATGCCTCCTTGCCTGCCTTGTTGCCTTCGTACTCCGCGTCCTGCTTGTTGAAGACTTCGGTACGGGCGGTGAAGAACGCGTCCTGAGCCGCCCGGAACTTCGTCCACAGCTCGTCTTCAGCCTCGCGGGTGGCGCGTGGAGCCGCCTTCCACTGGGTCATCAGGCCCTTCATCCGGTTCGCAGTGGGAGCCCACTCGGTGGACGCGGACAGCTTCTCGGCCTCCCGGACCAGCTCGGCCTTTCTTTCCCTGGCGGCCTCGCGCTGGCGGTCCAACTCGGCGAAGTGCGCCCCACGGTTCTTCCCGAAGGCGTCACGGGCCGCCGCGAACCGTTTCCACAGCGCATCGCCGGTCTTGCGATCCGGGCCCCGAATGGCCTTCCACTCCTCCGCGATGGCCTTGAACCGGTCGCCGGCCACCTTCCACTGGTCGCTGGCGGCCAGTTTCTCCGCCTCGACGCAGAGCGCCTCCTTCTGGGCGGCCGCCTGCCCACGTTCGGCGTCGCGGCGCTGCTGGTCGACCACCAGGGCGGCCTGGGCAGTGGTCACCAGGTCCTCGGTACGCCGGCGAAGCCCGGCCAAATCTCCGACCACCGCAGCGGTGTCGAGACCTGAACCGATCTCGCGAGCTCTGGCGATGACCTGGCCCGGCTTGGTGGCACCGGACTTCAGTCGTTGCTCGAGCAACGCCACTTCAGTCACAAGATCGTCATAGCGTCTGGCGAAATGCGCGAGACCACTCTCGGCATCCCCGGCCTGCCAGGAGCCGACCGCCCGTTCGCCCCCGTCGGTGGCGACATAGACGGTGCCATCGGTGTCGACGCGTCCCCATCGGTGGCGGTCAGGTTCCTCGCTTGCCATGGGGCGCATTCTCACACGGACGCGTGCTGGCCGCCCTGCGGCGCGGAGTCGATGTCCGACAATGAGACGGTGATCGTCGCCGCGGCCTTCTGTCCCCAGCCGCCACTGCTGCATCCGGAGTTGGGTTCGCCCGGAGATGCGAACGTGGCGGCATTGCGGTCGGCCTGCAAGGACGCGCTCTACCGGATCCTTGGGCCCCGGGTGCAGGGAGTGCTCGTGCTGGGTGCTGCGAACGACGGGTCATCGGCAGACACGGTGTACCAGCGCGGCGACGCCGGGAAGCTTTCGGGTTACGGCGTGGCCGTACGCCAACGCTTCGACGGCCCACCCGCCCAGGACGGGGCTCGGTTGCCCTTGGCGCACACGCTTGCTGCTTGGCTGCTGGACGAGGCGGGGTTCACCGGTCCGCGGCTCGGCCTGGTTGCCGGTGCTCGATCACCGAAGCTTGGCTCGGCAGCGGCAGAGGATCGGAGCTGGGCGCTGCTGGTCATGGGTGACGGGAGTGCGCGGCGCACCGAGAGATCGCCCGGTTGGTACGACGCAGAGGCAGTCGCCTTCGATGACACGGTCGTCGGGGCGCTCTCCGGTGGGGACGGCGACGTGCTGCTGGACTTGGACCAGGCGATCGCACACCGAGTCCTGGCAGCCGGGGTGGTGGCCTGGCACGAGGCGGGCACCGTCCTGCGGGGCAGGGCGATGACCCCTCGGCTGCACTATGCCGATGCGCCGTTCGGGGTCTTCTATGTGGTCGCGAGCTGGGTCACGGCGCAGCCGTGGTGAGCCGATCGGGGGGCCTCGCGGACGAGGTTGGGCAGCCGCGTGGGCGCGTGTTGGCCATCGTCGGACCGACCGCGACCGGGAAGTCCGATCTCGCCGTCGAGGTAGCCGAGAGGATCGGCGGCGAGGTGGTCAACGCAGATTCGATGCAGCTGTATCGAGGGATGGACATCGGCACGGCGAAACTCAGTGCCGAGCAGCAACGAGGTGTCCCACACCACCTTCTGGACATCCTCGACATCACCGAGACGGCAACCGTTGCTGCCTACCAGCGCGTAGCGAGGGCCTGCCTGAATGGCATCCTCGATCGTGGCGGCACGGCGATCATGGTGGGCGGTTCCGGTCTGTATCTGCGTGCCGCGCTTGATGATCTGGACTTTCCCAGCACTGACGCCGACGTACGGGCGGGGCTGGAGGCCGAGCTCGCTGCCCACGGTTCGATCCCACTGCATGCGCGACTAGCCAGCGTGGACCCAGCGGCGGGGGCGGTGATCCATCGGCACAACGGGCGCAAGATCGTTCGAGCTCTCGAGGTCATTGCGTTGACCGGCCAGCCCTTCCGCGCATCCATGCCTGAGCCGCGGGATCGCTACCGGGCCGCCTGGATCGGTCTCGACGACGATCCGGATTTTCTCGACCAGCGGGTGGCTGCCCGAGTGGACCGCATGTGGGCAGCCGGCCTGGTCCAGGAGGTCGAAGGGCTGGTTGATGTAGGGCTGCGGAACGGGGTGACGGCCAGCCGCGCGCTCGGGTACGCGCAGGTCCTTCGTCATCTCGACGGCGAACTGTCCAGCGACCAGGCGCGGTTGATCACCCAACAGGCGACCCGCCGGTTCGTACGCCGGCAACGGTCGTGGTTTCGCCGGGAGAGTCGGATCCACTGGCTGGACGGGGGCGATGGGAGTCTCCTCGCGCGCACGGTCGACGCGCTGAACGCACCTACGATCGACTCGTGACGCGGTTTCTCAAGGGACATGGGACCGAGAACGACTTCATCCTGCTGCCCGATCTCGCGAAGCTGGATCCGACGGCGCCGGTCCCGCCGCTGACGGCCGAAGAGGTACGGCGGCTCTGTGACCGGCACGCCGGGATCGGCGCAAACGGCGTGCTGCGGGTGTTGCCGGTCGGCACGGCCACCGAAGCCGAAGGCCTGGACACCACAGCGGCCCGCTGGTTCATGGACTACCGCAATGCCGACGGGTCGGCTTCGGAGATGTGCGGGAACGGCGCGCGCCTGTTCGCCCGGTATCTGCGTGACGCCGGTCTGGAGACCGCGGACGCATTCGACCTTGCCACCCGCGGCGGCGTACGGCGGGTCAGCATGTCCCCCGACGGCGAGGTATCCGTCGACATGGGCCCGGCCACATCAGGAGTGGCGTCAGTGGCCGAGATCTCGGGTGCGCAATTTCCTGGCCAGCAGATGTCGCTGACCAACCCGCACCTGGTCTGCCTCACCCACCTTGCTGTCGACGCGATGGACCTGTCCTACCCGCCAGTGGTCGATGACGGGCTGTTCCCGGACGGAGTGAACGTCGAATTCGCCAATCTGCTCTCCGCCGACAGTGACCCGCCGCGGGTTCGGATGCGGGTGCACGAACGCGGGGTGGGGGAGACCCGGTCCTGCGGTACCGGCGCCTGCGCGGTCGCCGCCCATGTCCTGGCTCGGATCATCGGGCGGGACACCGGCCGGGTTCTGGTCGAGGTAACCGGGGGGGAACTGACGGTGTCGGTCACGCCGGAGGCCACCGTTCTCGGTGGCCCCGCAGTGTTCGTTGCCTCCGGCGACATCGATCCCGATTGGTGGACGTCCATCCCGGAGTGAGAGCGGTCTCCCGATGGGGTCAGGCGCGCCCTACCCCGCCCTTAATCCGCGTAAGGGGGGTCAGACGCGCCCTACCGCGCTGTCTTCGGCCGGCTCCCGGTGGGCGTCGTACTCGACCGGTAGATCACGCATGGTCCGCAGTGGGCTCAGAAAGACCGGCAGGAAAGCCAGGATGGACCCGAGCGCCGCAATCCACAGGGTCGGCAGGACCCCGAGCCACGCGCCGAGTGCACCGCCGACCAGGCCGCCGAGGGGCATGGTGCCGTACACCAGGAAGCGGATCGAAGCGTTCATTCGACCCAGCAGCGGGATTGGACACAGCCGCTGGCGGAAGCTGACCTGCACGATGTTGTAGAGCACGACGAGGTAGCTGACGCCGGCCCACGACAAGGGCAGCAGGACTCCGGGCAGGCCCAGTGCCGAGAGGGGCACGAGCACTGCGAACGGGATCAGCAGCCCAGCGGCCAGCACGATCGATCGGCCGTCCCCGAAATACTTCGCGAACCGAGTCGTCGTCGCCGCGCCGATCAATCCACCGACGGCACCGGCTGAGAACGTCAGGCCGATCTGAGCGGAATCGAAACCGAGTTCGCGGACCATGAACAGGACCAACATGGTCGCCGTGACGGTCGAAAAGAAGTTCGACGTTCCCGTGCACGCCACGATCCGGCGCAGCAGCGGGTGCCGCAGAACGAAGCTCAGCCCCTCGCCGATCTCGACCCGCAGCGAGCGCCGGGTGCTTCGGTCGTGGACCGGTTCCGGGTGTCGAATCCTGCCGATGAACCACGCCGAGGCGAGGAAGCTCACCGCGTCGAAGAGGAACATCAGCGGGGCACCGAGGACTTTGATCAAGAGGCCAGCAGCGCCAGGACCGGCCACCTGAGCGACGGATTGGCTGATTGCCAGCTTGGAGTTGCCCTCCACGATCTGGGACTTGTCCACGATCGAGGGCAGGTAGCTCTGATAGGCGACATCGAAGAACACTGTCGCGATACCGGTGACCAGGGCGACCGCGAAGAGCTGATAGAGGGTCAGCATGTCGAAGGCGTAGGCGAGCGGTAGCGAACCCAGTGCTACGGCACGGACGAGATCGTTGACGACCAGCACGCGCTTGCGTCGCCACCGGTCCACCCACGCGCCGGCGGGCAGCCCGATCACCAGGAACGCCAGTGTCTCCAAGGCAATGAGCAGGCCCATCTCGAACTCGGTGGCCGACAGCGTGATCACGGCGAGGATGGGCAGCGCGATCTGGGTGATCTGTGTGCCGATCTGGCTGATCGTCTCCGCGGCCCACAACTGGCGGAAGTCGTGATGATGGATCAGGCTGCGCTGGGGTGGTGGTTGGAGCGTGGTCATTCGCTGAGATCCTCGACTGAGTGGGCTGCTGTGCCGACCCGGTTTTCGCGGACGGCTTCGATGCGTGCTCCGTCGAGCTTCAATCAGTGATTGGGAAATGTCAATCACTAACCTTGCCGGCAGTAGAATCGCGGCATGGCCGAGCTCGAGTCCGTGCACGAGGGGCACGTTCCCCGAGGCGAACGGCGTCCGGCCACCGACGCGCAGGCCCGAGCTCTGGCCTCGGGTACCCGGCTGCGCATCCTGCGACTGTGCTTGTCCGAAGCTCTGACCAACAAGGCGATCGCCACCAGGATGGGCAAGCACCCGGCCTCGGTGCTCCACCATGTCCGTACTCTCGTCGACACCGGATTTCTGGCCCCCGAGCCGGCCCGCCGCGGCTCGCGCGGCGCACGAGAGGTTCCCTATCGCGCTACCGGGCTGTCCTGGATGGTCGAATTGGGTGACCGGGTGCCGGGGCAGACCGATCCCCTGCTGGAAGCCTTTCTCGAGGAGGTGGCTGCGGTCGGACAGGCCCAGTTGCAGAGCACCCGACTCGGGCTTCGGCTGCCACCTGACGAGATCGAGGAACTCCAGTTGCGCCTGCACCAGTTGCTGGACGAATTCGCTCATCGTCGGATCGATCCTGGCGGAGAGCGATGGTCGGTCTATCTCGGGATGCATCCCGAATCTAGCTAACCCGCGTGCCAGACGTGCCAAGTCATGTCAGGCTGGGAAGAACATGACTGCTGCCAGCCACCCCGCCACCTCGAGTTCCGCGGACGTCGACAATGACGCCGACCTCCTTCCCGACAGCTCGAACGGCGTGGTCTGGCCCGATGCTGGCGAGTTCGGTCTCGGTGTTGATGACGATGACGAGCCGGACGATTCGCCGGACGCCGCTACCTCCAGGGCGACGTCGAGAACCGAGTCGACCGGTGAGCGCGACCTGGCCGACCGGGCAGCGCTGCGCAGAGTCGTTGGGCTGTCGACCGAACTCGCCGATGTCACCGAAGTCGAGTACCGGCAACTCCGCCTGGAGCGGGTCCTGCTGGTCGGCGTCTGGACCGAGGGCGGTGCTGGCGCGGCCGATCGGTCCCTGGCCGAACTTGCCGCGCTGGCCGAAACCGCTGGTTCAGAAGTCCTCGACGGCGTCATCCAACGGCGGGACCGTCCGGATCCGGCGACCTACGTCGGCTCCGGCAAAGTGGCCGAGATCCGCGAGCTGGTGCTGCACACCGGCGCGGACACGGTGATCTGCGACGGCGAGCTCTCGCCGAGCCAGCTTCGCAACCTCGAGCAGAAGCTCAAGGTCAAGGTGGTCGACCGGACCGCCCTGATCCTGGACATCTTCGCCCAGCACGCGCGCAGCCGCGAGGGCAAGACCCAGGTCGAGCTCGCCCAGCTCAACTACCTGGTGCCACGGCTGCGCGGCTGGGGCGAGGCCCTGTCCCGGCAGGCGGGTGGCCGTGCCGGGGGGGGCGTCGGCCTGCGCGGACCGGGGGAGACCAAACTCGAGACCGACCGCCGCCGGATCCGGTCTCGGATCGCGAAGCTCCGCCGTGAACTGGCGCACATGGAGGGGACTCGAAGGACCCAACGGCGCAGCCGCGATCGCAACGAGGTCCCGTCGGTGGCCATCGCCGGGTACACCAACGCCGGCAAGTCCAGCCTGCTCAACGCGCTGACCGGCGCGGGCGTACTGGTGCAGGATGCACTGTTTGCCACCCTGGATCCGACCG
Source organism: Actinomycetota bacterium (assembly GCA_030860305.1). The sequence continues at coordinate 3,796 of JALZIL010000025.1, read as the reverse complement.
TACGGCGCACGCGCACCCAGGACGGCCGGGAGTTCACCCTCTCCGACACCGTGGGGTTCGTGCGTCACCTCCCGCACCAGCTGATCGAGGCATTTCGGGCCACCCTCGAGGAAGTCAGCGGCTCGGACCTGATCCTGCATGTGGTCGACGGAGCCGACGCCGATCCGATCGGTCAGATCAACGCCGTACACGAGGTGCTCGGTGAGATCGACGCGCTCGACGTACCCGAGATCATCGTCGTGAACAAGACCGACGCGATGACACCTGAGGCGGTCACCCGACTGCGGGCGGCCCTGCCCGATGCGCTGTGGGTCAGTGCCCACACCGGCGACGGAATGCATGTCTTGCGGGATCGGCTGGCGCTGGCGCTGCCCCGGCCAGAGTTCCAGGTGGAGGTATTCCTGCCCTACGACCGTGGCGACCTGGTGGCCCGCCTGCATCGCGACGGTGAGGTGCTGACCGAGGTGCACGAGCCAGCCGGCACCCGGTTGTCGGCCCGGGTCGGCCCGGAACTCGCCGCTGCGCTCGAGATCCACGCCGCGCGCTGAGCGCTTCATTTGTCACGATCGGGTCACACGGCCGGTATCCTGAGCTGGTGACTGTCGGTCCCCGCACCGACCGGCCTCTGGGTCTGGCAGTACGACCGTCCCTGATGCTGGTCCTGGTGTCCTTCACTGTGGCGATCTGGCTCACCATGGACCTGATCCTGGGCGGGCCGGTGTCCGAGTTCGACGAGTTCGTCGCCGAACGAATCGGCCCGTGGCAGGTCGGGGACGATAACCCGATCGTGTACGGGATTTGCTGGACGATCACTCAGATCGGCGGCCAGCGGGCGCTGATCCTGATCGTCATGGCCGGCTTGGTCGGCTACCTGTGCTGGACTCGACGAACCCTGCAACCTCTACTTCGGACACTGGTGGCCCTGCTTCTGCTCACGATCACGGTGTACGCCTTCAAGTACGGCCTGGGCCGTACGGCGCCGGCGTACCCCGGAGGATCGTTCCTGCACCGCGACGGGCAGAGCTACCCCTCCGGGCACACGGCCAATGCGGTCCTCATGTGGGGGCTGGCGACCTGGCTTGCCGTCTACTACGGCCTGCCGGCGCGAGTGCAGCGCCTGTTCGCGACCCTGTTCGTCGTCTCGCCGGTCGCCTCCGCGGTGACCATGCTCTTGCTGAACTTCCACTGGGTCACCGACCTGGTCACCGGTGCGGCCGTGGGCTTGATCCTGCTGTGGGTGGTACAAGTGGTCTTCGACGGGCCGCTGGGCAGGTGGACCGGCATCCCGGACGCTCGAGCCGATCGCACACCGACGAGTTCGGTACCTGCCTGACGCGGTCCCGGCTGCAACGCGCCGCGGTGCGTCGAATCCGGACGGGCAGCGCTGTGCTCTGTCTGGGGCTGCTGGTGCTCGCGGCCCCCGCGCGGGCCGAGTCGCCCGGTGCCTACGGCCCGCCCACCAGCCAGTGCTCTATCACCGATCCGGAGATCGACGAACTGTCCGGCCTGGTCGCCCTTCCCGGCGGGGACCTGCTCCTAGTGGAGGACAGCGCTCCGGAGCCCCGGCCCAGTGCGACGTCGGTCCTGATGTACCGGCTGGACTCCACCTGCGCGGTCCAGGACGGCGTTGTCGACTTCGACCAGGATCCGCGCGACATCGAGGACCTTGCCTTCCAGGACAACACCGTGTGGTTCGCCGACATCGGCGACAACGGCATGTCGCGGGCCAACATCGCACTGATCGCTGTCGCCTACGATCCGGCGCAGCCGCAGGCCGACAGCGGTGCCCCGGAGGTGTTCCGGCTCGGCTACCCCGACGGGCCCCACGATGCCGAAGCCCTGCTGCTGGCACCGGATGGCATTCCGTACATCGTGACCAAGGAACTGTCAGGGCGCTCAGGCGTCTACCGGCCGGCTGGGCCTCTCGACCCCGCGGCCGAAGTCGCCATGGAGAAGCTGGCGGAACTGGAGTTTGCTATGACCGGAACGCCAGGGGGACCGGTGGGCCGGGCCGGTCAAGTGCTGGTGACCGGCGGCGCGGTCGCTGCCGACGGCACCCACATCGCGCTTCGCACCTACACCGACGCCTATGTCTGGACGCTAGCCGGCAACGACGTGGCCAGGGCGCTGCAATCAGACCCGATCGCCGTCATTGCCCTGCCGGACGCGCCTCAGGGGGAGGCGATCAGTTTCGCTCCCGATTCGCGAAGCCTGCTCGTCGGCAGTGAGGGCTTGAACAGCCTGATCACCGCGATACCGGCCACGTCCCAGCCGGAAAAGACGCGGCCGGATACCGCCGCTACGGCCGAGCCCGGCGCGGGGAATGCGTCGGCTGATCCGGCTGCCACCGGTTCCGCGTCGAGCAAAGGGACCGCCGGCCTGATCGCGGTTGCCATGCTGGCCGTCGTGGCCGGTGCCACCTGGCTCGCCAGGCGCCTCCGCCGTAAAGATCCTTAGCCCAACGGGATCCGGATCAGGGTTGCGTCGTCGAAGAAGGTCACCCACAGGGCACCGAAGGCCACCAAGGCGTCCCCGCCGCCACCGGCCACGTCGTCGGAGATCGGCTCGGAGATCTCCTCGAGCAGGGCGCCGGTCGCGGCGTCGAGGTGCTGCAGAGTCACGCCGCCTTTGCGTACCCAGACGCTCGAGTCATCGGCGCTGATCGCTCCGACGTACCCGACCCCTCCGTTGACGGTCGCAGTCACGGCGCCGGTGGCAACGTCGATGCGGTAGCTCGCCGATGCTCCGCCCACCCATAACGCGCCCGGCACGGCGACAGCCGCTCGTGCTCCGGTGAGCCCATCTATCCGACGCCCTACAGCCCCAGATGACGGGTCGACCTCCACGACTGCGTTCTCGAGAGAACTCACCACCCAGATCCGGTCAGCGCTGATCGCGAGGTCGGTTCCGCGGACGGGCAGCACGATCGCCTCGCCCGGCTCGTTGCTGTCGGTGTCGATGCCGAGCAACGAACCGCCGTCACCGAGGAGCACCCATACCCGACCGAAACCGATGACGAGATGGCCCTGCTCGCTGGCCTTGGTGACCGGGAGTCTGGCTTGCACATCGTCGGAACCGGCCTCGACGCCTACCACATCGGTGCCCGAACACGTCCACACCGTCCCGGCTGCGGCGCCCACTCCGTTACAGGGTTGTCCGTCGATCTCGAAGGAGCTGAGGACTTCCGCGGTTTCCGGGTCGAGCGCATTGAAGCCGCGCGCGCCGCGCACGTACACATGCTCGTCGTCGGCGGCCAGGTAGTCAGGATCACCGGGGATCCGTACGGAGATCGCCTCCCGACCACCGATCTCGAGGGTGTCGTAGCTGTACGGACTGGACTCGGCGCTTTCCGAGGCCGCAGACTCCTCGCCGCTCTCGGTCGTCGGGGATGCGTTGTTCCCGCAGCCGACAATGGAGACGAGCAGGCACGCTATTGCGCAGCATCCGAGAAGTCTTTGCCGCATGATTCCTCCTGAGGTCAGTGCCTGCGACCGTAGGAGCACCCATCGCCATGCTGCATCCGAGCTTGCCCGCCGGTTCGTGCGGGTTTTCCCGGTGGGCACGCGCTGTAGGGGTGTGTGAGCATCGTCGGACGGAGGTGGGCCGATGAGTGCACGTGTCGTCAGCGGCGTCGCCGCCCTTGTCTTCACAATCGTGACCGCGATGGTCGGCGTGGGGCAGGGCGCGCCGCTGCGCTTCCTCCTGCTGGACACCATCCTGGGCTTGATCTTTCTCGGGGCCGGAATGGTGGCTTGGCGTCGACGCCCCGATGTCGCCACCGGTGCGGCGTTGACGT
>JALZIL010000050.1 GCA_030860305.1 Actinomycetota bacterium | reverse complement strand
GTCAGCGCACCAGTGCGACGAGGACCGGAATTGCGGCGTCCCGGAAGACCGGCGTCACCTGGCCGTCCTGCAGGACGAGGCCGAGAAGCTCACTTGCCTCATTGCCCTGAGGGAAGACCGGCAGCTGTGCGATATCGCGCAGCGACGTCAGCACCTGCTGTCCGGCCGGGCCAATGGCGTGCGGATCCCGCTCGACGTCAGCGAGGAGCTCTTGCAACACGCCGTAGGACGCTGGGTCAGCCAGCTCCTGCAACTTGGCCATCGCTGCTGTCTCAAAAGCCTCGCTCAACTCGCCGTTCTCCGTGCCACTTGTCACGCTTTCCAACAGAGTGGCCGCACTGGCGGCGGTCTGGTCCGCGGGCACCTGATGGTCGAGAGCGACCAAGGGGTCGAGCAGCGCCGGTCCACCTGGCCCAAGGGCGAGTGGGTCTGCGCCGACCAACTGTACGAGGTCGATCAGCCGCTCGGGTCGGGCCACATTGTCGAGCACTTCCTGGACCTGCTGCCCGACGTCGGCATCGAACTCTCCGGCTGCGACAGCGACGCCGACGGAGGCGTTGGCCACTACCGCTGCCGAGCGCTGCGGGCCGCCCTCCAGAGTCTGCAACTGTTGCAATCGTGCGAGCACCTGGTCGGCTTCTGGTCCGACGACATCAGGATCGCTTGCCGCCAGGGCGCTCAGGGCGGTGATCGTCGCGAGCAGCTGCTCGCTCGGCGCCTTCGCAGTGGCCGGCAGCGGGGGCAGCCCGGGCGGTTCAGTCGACTCTTCCAACGACTCTGTGGGGCTCGCAGCCTCGCGACCGGCGGGCGCTTCCCCGTCGGCGGCGCGAATGAGCACGGCGGACAGGCCAATGACGAGGGCGGCCGACAGGCCGGCCCACGCGAGCCGCTTTGGCCGGCCACTGCGCCGAGACACCCGCGGGCGGCGACGCAGGACCGATCCGATTGCTACGACGGGTCGGGCGGGAGCGAGGGGCGGCGACTCTCGGACCGGCGACGTGCGCGGAGAGGCATCCTGGGCGGCAGCGTCACGGCTGACGCCGTGGGGCGGCTGGGGAGATGCGGGCGGAACAGCGTGTGTGGCATCTGTGGTCGGCGGCCGGTCGACGAGGACGACCCGCTGAATCTCCCAGGGCTGCACGACTTGGGCGTCTTGCTTCCGATCGAAGGGGCGGATCAACAGTTGCCGCTGGCTGTGTCGTTGCGCCTCTATGACGTCCTTCTTGAGGCGCTCGAAGTACGACTCTGCGACGGCTCGGTCAGTCCCGGTCATCGGAATGCTGATCGGCGCAGCGACGCCGTAATAGTAGATCTCAACCGCGAGCATGGAAGCTTCCCGCCGTTGGGGTTGCGGTATAGCGAAGAGAAGCCCCGCTGGCGGTTGACGTGACCGTTGTACACATCTGGGCGCTCCGGCGTGAGTGGCGACTGACTACGCGGTGTACCACGTAAGGCTGCCTACAGGTGTACCACGCCAGAGGCGTTCGGGTGGTTCGGGATGCAGCCGTCACAGAGCCGTCACAAACCGGTCTGCACGCGGAGGGATTCGTTGAGCCCGGTCAGGCGTCGTCGAAGGACAGGACGTAGGGCCAGCCCGGCATAGCGGATGCACCTGCGCGGGCCGGGTCGACGTCCCAGCGCCAGGCCTCGAAGGTGTACCTACGGTTGGCCGAGTCGATCTTCAACAGGCCGTACCCCTCCTCTTTGAGCGCCTGGTCCCCGCAGTCGTGGTGCCCGTAGGCGTCCACCCAGGTGGCCTGGTCCACGTGCATGTTCGCCACCGCGAGTACCCGCATGGCGTTTCCGAAGCCGTCGGTGAAGTCACCGGTGTAGCGGGTGGGTCCGGGGTTCGGGCGAGGCTCCATCGGCTCGAACCAACGAACGAAGGTGGCTGCGCCAGCTGGCCCACAGAACTGGACCGGTCCATCGACGTGCCTGACAAGCGCGGCGAGGTGGGTGTCCCCGGACAGCACAACCGCCCCAGCGGCCGCCATCGACTGCAGGGCCCGGGCCCGGGGTTGGGCCGGCCAACCTGCCGGATCTCGGACCGCCAGCGATCGACGGCTGGTGCTGGTCTGCACACAGGCATACATCGTCTGGCTCACCACGACCGTCGCCGGCCCGGGACCCTCCGCGGCCAGGTCCGCCAGCATCGCTTCCTGCCGGGCGCCGAGAAGTTGCAGCTCGGACTCTGGGATTGGGTTGCCGGAGTCGTCGAGCCCGTCGCCGCCCGACTTGAACTTGCGGTCCTCCAGCAACACGAAGCGCACGCCACCGTAGGTGAAGCGGGTGAAGTACACCGAGATGCCTCGGGCCACTGGTGCCGGATCCACGGGATCAGGATTGTGCCCGCACTGAACTCGCTGAACGGTGTTAATGAACTCCGGGTCGTTGAGGTAGCCGCCCTGGTTCACCGTCCCGCCAGGAGGTAGCGGTTTGCCACCTTCCCCGAACAGGTTGCCCTGGAAGACGTCGTGGTCGTCGACGAGCGCGAGGCAGGGTGTGTTCCGGGTGATGTCGCGGAAGGCCCACAGCCAGAGCAGGTACTTGTAGAGGAAGTCCAGTTCGGGGGCTGTGGAGGGGTCCTTCTCGGTCGGGTTGTGCTCGTAGTACTGGTCGCCCATCGCTATCAGGAGGTCCGGTGCCTGCGCTCGCATTCCGCTGATCAACTTCTCGAAGGGGAAGTAGACGTTTCTGCTGGTGTACAAGCCCAACGCCTTTTCACCGGGGACAAGTGGGGTGTACCGGGTGGCCGTG
>JALZIL010000040.1 GCA_030860305.1 Actinomycetota bacterium | reverse complement strand
CCCTGATGTCATCGACCTGCCCGTCGGCAAGGGACTTCTTCGTGCGGTCGTACAGATCACGATCCTCGACATGCGTCCGTAGCCAGTCACGGAAGATCACGTGCCGAGTCAGCTCGGGGCTGCCGGGCGAGAAGACGTGCAGGTTGATGTTGGCGTCCGGACCCTTCAGGAGTCGATGTTGGTGCCAGTTGGGCTCCCGGATGATGAGCCGGTAACCCGCTGATTCCAGACGTGGCACATAGGCACTCTCGTCCGCTGAATCCGGCACAACCAGATCGATATCGATCACCGGCTTGGCCGCAAGGCCGACCACCGATGTCGAGCCGACGTGGTCGATCGATACCACCGCGTCGCCTAGCAGCGCCCGGATTCGGATCTCCTCCCGAGCGTAGAGGGTTGGCCACCGGGGGTTGTAGTCGGCGACGACGATCGGACCGCTGGGAGTGGGCGGACCGTTGATCCAGGCGGAGTCCAGCGCTTCCGGCGTGCTCACGATGCGCTCGGTCAGGGCCGGATCGATGTCCATAGTTGCGCTCCCTGGCCGTAGGCAGCCGTCAAGGTTACCGCCCGACGCGGCAACTCGATAAACCGATTTCCACGACGATTGCGCGTTCGTACCGTTGTGCCGATGACCACCTACTCATGGCGCGGCCACTTCGACAACGCTGCGATCAACGCCCTGCATGCTGAAGGATTCGGCCATCGCGCCTTGGACGACGACTGGTGGACGCAGGTAAACAAGCACAGCCTCGGTTGGGCCTGCGCTCGGCAACACAGTGAACTCGTCGGGTTCGTGAACGTGGCCTGGGACGGCGCAGTACATGCGTTCATCCTCGACACGCTCGTGGCCGAGGGCGTGCGGCGACAGGGAGTCGGGGCGGAGCTCGTCGCGGTCGCTGTGCGCGAGTCGCGGGCAGCCGGCTGCGAATGGCTGCACGTCGACTTCGACGAGCACCTGCGTTCGTTCTACCTCGAGCGCTGCGGTTTCCGTCCGACCGACGCCGGCCTCATCGCCTTGTGACGGCGACATGTCCTTGCACCGCAACGGTCGCCGAACCCCGCTCCGTTCTGATGATCAACTTGTGGCGCGCATCAGGCCAGGGAGGAGGACCTCGGATAGGCATCGGTTGGATCGGTCAGCACGTTGACGACGTACGGCACGCCGGCTTCGAACGCGCGAGCTAGAGCCGGAGCGATCTCTACCGCCTTGATCACCGTCTCCCCCGCGCCGCCCAGCGCACTGACGACCTGGTCGTAGTGCAGGCCGGGTTGCAGGTCCGCGGCAACGTCGTAGCCGTACAGCTGTTGCATCGGGTGCTTCTCCAACCCCCAGATGCCGTTGTTCCCGACCACAATGACAACCGGAAGTTTCTGTCGGACAAGGCTTTCGGCGTCCATCAGCGAGAACCCTGCCGCCCCGTCGCCGAGCACCACGCAGATCTGAGACGACGGACGGGACAGCCGGGCGCCCATCGCGTAGCCCATCGAGGTACCCAGGCAGCCGTACGGACCCGGATCCAACCAGCACCCCGGGGTGTAGGAGTCGAGGTACTTCCCCGCGTAGGAGACGAAGTCACCCCCGTCGCAGATGACGACCGCGTCCCGATCCAGGGCCTTACGGAGTTCGCCGTACACCCGACTGGGTTTGACAGGGTCGGAGTCGGCTCCGAGCGCTGCCCCCTCCTTGTCCCGAGCAGCAATCTCGGCCTCGCGCAGAGTCAGCAGCCAGGGCTCATGATCGGCCCTGGTGCCGCCGTACTCGGCCAGCCCGCCGAGCACGGCCCGCAGGTCACCGCTGACCCGCACCGATGCCTTGAGATGTGGTGCGTGCTGGCTCTCGTCGTCGACGATGTGCACCACTCGGGCTGCTCCGAAGTCACCGAAACCCAACCGGAAATCCAAAGGAGTTCCGATCACGGCGATGACATCAGCCTGTTGGAAGGCTGTGCGACGGGCTCGGGAAAAGGCGAGTTCGTCGTCTGCGGGCAGGCAACCTCGGCCCATCCCATTGCTGAACACGGGAAGCCGCAACGCCCGCGCGGCTTCGGCGAGTTCGTGCCACGCGCCGTCGGCGTACACGTCGGTCCCCGCCAACACCACCGGCCGCTGCGCCTCGGCGAGAACGCGGGCGGCCTTGGCGATCCGGTCGGGATCGGCCGCCGGCCGTGACGGTGGGTTACCCGAGGGAGCCCGCACCTCGGCCCGGCTGAAGAAGACATCCATCGGTATGTCCAGGAAGACCGGCCCGCGATGACCGGAGAGGGCGGCTTGCATGGCGCGATCCACGTCGTCCGGAATCGCATCGACGCTGGTGCTGGTGGCAGCACGCTTGGTGATCGAGGCCAGAATCGGAACATGGTCGATCTCTTGCAAAGACCCTGAGCCCCACCTGAAGTGGGGGGCCCGTCCGCCGATGACCATGACGGCTGAGCCATTGAACTGTGCGGTCGTGACGGCGCTGATCCCGTTCGTGACTCCGGGACCGGCAGTGAGGGCGGCCACCGCAGGACGCCGCTTCAACTTCGAAGTCGCCTCGGCGGCGAACACCGCGGTGGCTTCGTGCCGGACGTCGTGAATCGGAAGTCCCGAGGTGTGCATGGCGTCGTAGAGCGGGAAGACATGGGCACCGGAGAGGGTGAACAACTCCTCGACGCCGTACCGGCGCAGAGCGGCCAGCGCCAGGTCCCCACCGTGACCTTCGACGTCGTTTCGAGCCTCGCTCATGTCATGCCACGCTAGTCGGCGCCGTCGGACGCGTGAGCGCGGGCGGCACGAGCAGTCTTGACCTCGATATCTGCCAGCGCCGCACGCGTTCGCCGCGCTTGTTCGCTGGCGGCCTGCCGATCCGCGATCACCCGTGCAGGCGCACCGGCGACGACGGTGTACGGCGGGACGTGCCGCGTCACCACTGAGTTGGCGCCAACCACGGCGCCGTCTCCAACGCAACATCCACGCAGCACCGTGGCTTTGATTCCCAACCAGCAGCCGGCACCGATCCGAACGGGTCCCTTGATGATGCCCTGGTCCTTGATCGGCATGCCCAGATCGTCCGTGCGGTGGTCGAAGTCCCCGATATATACGTAGTCCGCGATCAGGGCGCCCGGGCCGATCTCCACGTCCAGATAGGAGTTGACGATCGTGTGCCGTCCGAACACCGCCTTGTCGCCGACTCGCAAGGTCCCTTCATGAGCTCGCAGGGCGGTGTCGTCGCCGATGTGCACGAATGCACCGAGAATCAGCCGGCCATAGCCGGGGCGCGCTTCGAGTTCAACCCGTCGACCGAGAAACACCATGCCCTGCAAGACGACTGAAGGCTGGCTGATCCGAACCCGGAGCAGGCGCAGATACCGGACGAGGTAGTACGGCGTCCAGGCCCGATGCCGGATCACCCACCGCAGCGAGGTCGGGGTGAGCAACCGAAAAGCTGGCTCACGGCCAGAGGAGGCGACTTTCCGGTTCAGCACGACCGGAACGGTAACCTGAGGTAGCCAAGTGCTCGGGCCGTCAGCAACCCGGCCAGTGAAAGGAGGACCGTGGACAAACACAGTGGAGCCGAGTCCGACGTCCCCGACGACGATGCGCAGGCTTCTGGACGGCCGACCGGAGGGGATCCGGAGACAGACGGGGGCGACAGCGAAGCAACCACAGGATCAGGCGAATCCGGAGTCTTCGTGGGGCGTACGGCGGGGCAGGACGAAGGATATGCCGGTCAGACTGGAGCCGAGGCCCGCGGCGCTGACGAATCCCGAGACCCCGACGACAGCTGAGCGAGCCTTCGAGCACCTGGTTGGAGCCCGGTCTGGTCCACGACTGGCGTGCCTGCCTCGGTGAACCCGAGGCGTTTCTGCGCCATCGCATCGACTGAATTCGGCTAATCATCACTGGCCTTCGGCGGCGAAAGAAACGTCTGAAAAGATTGTTGGGCAGGCGAATCCGGCTCCGAAAATGTCAGACCCCCTCAGTACCCTGATTCTCATGACAGCCACCCTGGCCGAGCCGGCTCCGTGCCCCGGACCGGCTCAAGCTGTGGCGGATCGCGGCCCGGTGGCAACCGCGCGGGCCGCGATGCCAGAAGCGTTGCAATGTGCAAGCTGGTCCCAGACGGACCGCGATCTGCTTGACGAAGTACGGGAGGTCGTGGGCCTGCGGGCGCAGGTCGATGCGCTGCTGCTGGCCACCATCGCCGAGGTCGATGCCCGCGGCCTGGCCAACCGGCGGGGCTGCTCCTCCACCCGGGCCTGGCTGCGCTCGGCGCATCGGATCGCCCCCTACGAAGCCGCCAAGCTCGTCTCCACGGCGAAGTCGCTGCGCACCGAGTTGCCAGCAGTGGCCGGGGCGCTGGCAACAGGGGCGGTGTCGCTGGCCCAGGCCGAGGTCATCGTCACCGCGATCGGTGACCTGCCCGCGCAGACGCCGGTAGCGTGCAAGCCGCAAGCCGAGGCAACCATGATCGAGGCCGCAGCCACCTTCGACCCGATGATCCTGGCCCGGATCGGCCGCAGGCTGGCCGAGATCGTCGACCCCGAGGGCGTACAAGACCGCGACGAGCAGCCCATCCTGGACAAGGAGGCCGACGCCCACCGGGACCGGACGCTGACCCTGTCCCCCGACACGCACGGAGCCGGCGGATACCTGCGAGCGCGTCTCGACGCGGTCGGTTACGCCACCCTAGCCGCCTACCTCGCCGCGGCGACCGCACCGGGACTCCTCCCGGACGGCGCCACACCGCCCACCCCGGCCGCCGACGCCGATCCCCGCACGATCGGGCAGCGCCGCCACGACGCCACCGTCGAAGCCGTCCGACAGATGCTGACCGGCGGCGGCCTGCCCTCCTCCGGCGGAGTCAAGCCACGATCGTGGTGACCTTGCCGGCCACCTGCCTAGGAAATCGGACCGGCGCCGGAAGGTTGGCCGACGGCACCCAGATCAGCCCCACGCTGGCCCGGCTGCTCGCCTGCGACGCCGACCTGGTGCCCGTGACTGTCGACATCGACGGGAACCCGCTGGATGTGGGACGGACCCGGCGGCTGTTCACCGGCCCGATCCGCACCGCCCTCGAGGTCCGCGACCGGGGCTGCGCCTGGCCCGGCTGCGACCGGCCGGTGTCCTGGACTCAGGCCCACCACATCCTCTCCTGGCTGGACGGCGGCAAGACCAGCCTCGACAACGGCGTGCTGCTCTGCCTGTTCCACCACCACGAAATCGAAACAGGCGACTGGACCGTCGCCATCCACCACGGCCGAGCCTGGTTCACCCCACCCACCTGGATCGACCCAGCCCAAACGCCACGGATCAACCCCATGCACCACCC
>JALZIL010000020.1 GCA_030860305.1 Actinomycetota bacterium | reverse complement strand
TCGCCGCGACCGGATAGGGCGGTGGCGTGCCTCCCCATGAGGGGCACAGTGCCTGATGGTCACACCACGAGCACAGCCGGCTGGGGCTGGGCCGGAACTCCTGCTTGTCGACACTTGCCTGGATCGCGGCCCAGATCGCCCGCAGGGTCCGTTCGAAGCGATCGAGTTCGCCCGCATCTGGCGCATAGCTGAGCATGTCCTTGTCCCCGAGGTAGACCAGTCGCAACTGACGCGGAACCACCCCCCGGCTCCGATAGAGCACCAGCGCGTAGAACTTCATCTGGAACAGCGCCTTGGCCTCGAAGGCCTCGCGCGGGGCGACGCCGGTCTTGTAATCCACCACCCGCAGGTCACCATCGGCGGTTGCGTCGAGCCGGTCGATGATTCCACGCAGGACTGGACCGTCGCCGAGATCGAACTCGACCATGAGTTCACGTCCGACTGGCTGAATCCGGGTCGGATCCTCGAGCGTGAAGTAAGAGTCCAACAGATCGCCGGCTGAGCTCAGCCACCAGCCGATCGCGTCGGATTCGCGGTCGACATCATCAAGCGCAGGCTCACCGACCGGCTTCGCGCTTGCGGGGCGATCTCGCAGCTCCGCGACGATCTGCGCGAGTCCGGGCTCGACGTCGATCAGCTTCGCCCACTCACCGGCCACCATCGCCTTGGCCTCCTCGACCGTACGGTCCGCGGCCGGTAGGTCGTACAGACGCTCGAGCACCGCGTGTACGAGGGTGCCTCTGGCCGCGGCTGCCGAGGGTCGCTGAGGCAATCTGTCGATCGTGCGGAGCCGGTATAGCAGCGGGCAGGACTTGAAGTCCGCAGCGCGGGATGGCGACAGCGACCGGGTCCGCGACTCGACGCTGAACGGAGCTGTCTGAGTGGTCACCCTCGCAGAGTAAGGGTGCGTTCTGACAAGCCACCGCCACGACTCACGCCTGCCAACCGCCCGATCGGCATGGGCAGCGTCACGTGTCGGCGGGGGCGGCCGTGGGACCGTCCACGTATGGGGAATTTCCCGGACTTCACCCGGGCCACGAATCAGGCTGGTGACCCACACGTCTACGAGGTGGAAAACGAAGCGATCGACCATGAGCGCACCTTGGAGTCAGCTCTGCTGACCGCGGCACCTTGGGATGGCCGGGATCTGCTGGACCTCGGGTGCGGCACCGGATACTGGCTGCCTCGGTACACGACGCGTGCTCACACCGTCACTGGCATCGAGCCTGACCCCTCGCTCTTGGCGGCCGCCGCGGTCCGTCATCCGCGGGGGAAGGTTCTTAACGGTTCTGCCGAGCACATCCCGCTGCCCGACTCCTGTATGGACGTTGTGCACGCGCGATTTGCGTACTTCTTCCCGCCGGGGTGCGACGCCGGGCTTGCTGAGGTCCTGCGGGTGCTCCGGCCCGGTGGCGCGATGGTCGTCATCGACAACGATCACCGCTGGGGCGAATTCGCTGAGCTGCTCAGCGCATCTTGGTGGGCGACGTCCCAGGGCCGTGCCGACGTGACAGATACTTGGTGGGCTGAACGTGGTGCCTCGCGCTCGGAAGTCCGCTCCTCCTGGCAGTTCGACTCACGCAGTGACCTCGAGATGGTTCTACGCCTCGAGTTCCCTGCAGAAGTTGCTTCTAATTGGCTGGCTGAGCATCCGGACGCGTTGGGGCTGAGCTACGGGTACGTGCTCTTCGCCGTTCAGCGTCTGCTGGAGCCCCTGGAGTCTCCGGCGTGATCGGAACGACCTGATGAATACGCGCTCCGTACCATCGACCCGGTGTCTGAAACCTCCACCATCGAATCCCACCCCAGCCGGCGGCAGTTTGCGGTGGGGGACCGGGTCCAGCTGACTGATCCGAAAGGTCGGCTGCACACCGTGGTTCTGGAACCCGGCAAGTCGTTTCACACCCACCGGGGCGCGATCTACCACGACGACCTGATCGGGTACGACGAGGGCCGCGTGGTGATGTCCACGTCGGGCACCGGCTATCTGGCCCTGCGCCCGTTGTTGGCCGACTATGTGCTGTCAATGCCGCGCGGCGCCCAGGTCATCTACCCCAAGGACAGCGCACAGATCCTGATGATGGGCGACATCCACCCCGGCGCCCGCGTACTCGAGGCCGGCGCCGGTTCCGGGGCGCTCACCTGTTCCCTGCTGCGCGCCGTCGGTCCGGCCGGAACGGTGATCTCCTACGAGCGCCGGGAGGAATTCGCCGAGGTGGCACGTGCGAACGTGGTCCGGTTCTTCGGCGAGGAACCGGCGT
>JALZIL010000361.1 GCA_030860305.1 Actinomycetota bacterium | reverse complement strand
ACCCCCATGGCCGCCTTCCAGACCCTTCTCGGCCTGGGAAGCCAGCAGCAACCGACGCCCTACGCTGCCATAGCCGGGCTCACACACGGCAACCTGAACTAACCGGACAAGCATGATGCGCATAACGTCCGGCTCACGGGTGGGATGCTCGTTAGACGGCGTCCCGGCCGGCGCCGATGACGGCGGCCGGATCCAGTCCGCCTTCGGCGGCGATGTACACCCCTTGGTCGGCGGCCACCTGATCTGCGGACTTCGGGCGAAGGTGACCGTCGCGAATGTCCTCGGCCCAATGGCAGGCCACCAGGTGCGCCGCGGGAGCAATCCCCAGCGGGGTCGACGGGTCGTTCGATGGGTTGCCACTCGTCCCGACGCCCGTCGTACCCCGCCCGTCGGTACCCGAGCCGTTCGTGGGCAAAGCTTCCGCACCCGAGCCGTCGGTACGCGCGACGCCCGTCGGAACGACGCCCGTCGGCGAGGACAGCTCGCGAAGTTGCGGCTCCGCGTCGTCGCAGCGGGTTTCCTGCCGCCACGGACAGCGGGTGTGGAATCGGCAACCGCTCGGTGGATTGGCCGGGGACGGCAGGTCGCCGGCGAGCAGGATCCGTTCACGCCGATCCTCGACGTCCGGATCGGGTACCGGAACGGCCGACATCAGCGCGCGGGTGTACGGGTGCAGCGGCTCGGCGTAGAGATCGTCGGAGGCTGCCTGCTCGACCAATCGGCCGAGGTACATGACACCCACCGTGTCGCTGATGTGCCGGACGACGGCGAGGTCGTGGGCGATCACCAGATAGGTCAGACCGAACTCGCCCTGCAACTCCTCCAGCAGATTGATCACCTGAGCCTGGACCGAGACGTCGAGGGCGGAGACCGGCTCGTCGGCCACGATCAGATCGGGCTCTACGGCCAGTGCACGAGCGATCCCGATCCGTTGCCGCTGGCCGCCGGAGAACTCGTGAGGGTAGCGCCGCAACGCCGAGGCCGACATACCAACGGCTTCCAGCAGTTCGGTGATCCGGGTACGGCGGGCCGAGCTGTCACCACCGAGCCCGTGCGCGTTCATTCCCTCGGTCATGATCGACTCGATGTTCTGTCGCGGGTCGAGGCTGGACAACGGGTCCTGGAAGATCATCTGCATGCGGCGACGCATCGACCGGAGCTTCTCACCGGCCAGGGCGGCCACGTCTTGGCCGTCGAAGAGGACCTTGCCCTCGGTCGGTTCGTTCAGGCGCAGTACGCCGCGGCCGAAAGTGCTCTTCCCGCAACCTGATTCACCGACCAGGCCGTAGGTCTCGCCACGCCGGATGCTCAGGTCGACACCGTCGACAGCTTTGACGTGCCCGATCGTACGGTCGAAGAAGATGCCGCTACGGATGGGGAAGTACACCTTGAGTCCGGAGACATCCAGGAGCACTTCTCCCGGAGCGGCGCCGGCGGATGCCGGATCGGGCTCGGCGTCGCTGCTTGGGGTGGTCATACGAGAGTGTCCAGGGTCTCGGCCTGCGGCAGCCGGTCAAGGGGGTGCAAGCAGCGCAAGCTGTGGCCGCCGGCGACGGTCTCGAGCTGCGGCGGTGTACCGATGCAGTCGTCCTCGACGTGGTCGCATCTGGGTGCGAACGCGCATCCCTCGCGCCACGGAATGGCGTCGCGGGCCGAACCACGAATCGGGTTCAGCGTTTCGCCGCGTACGGCATCCAGGCGCGGGATGGAGCCGCGCAGGCCGCCGGTGTAGGGATGCCGACCGTGGTAGAAGATCTCCCGGCGGTCGGCGTTCTCGATGATCCGTCCCGCGTACATCACGTGGACCGTGTCGCAGAGTCCCGCGACGACACCCAGATCGTGGGTGATGAGCACCAGCGCGGTGTCCGATCCCACCACCAATTCGCGCAGGAGCTCCAGGATCTGCGCCTGGATGGTCACGTCCAACGCCGTGGTTGGTTCATCGGCGATGAGCAGTCGCGGCTTGCAGGCCAGCGCCATGGCGATCAGGGCGCGCTGACGCATGCCCCCGGAGAGCTGGTGCGGGTACTCGGTGAGCCGGCGCTTCGGGTCGGGGATCCCGACCCGGTCGAGCAGGTCCATCGCCTCCCGGTTGGCCACATCGCCCTTCATCCCGCGGTGTCGGGTCAGGACCTCGGTCACCTGGATCCCGATCGGAATCACCGGGTTCAGGGCCGAGAGCGGGTCCTGGAAGATCATCGCGATCTCGGCACCACGCAGGTCGCGGAGTTCGGAGTCGGAGAGGTCCAGCAGGCTGCGATCCTCGAAGAACACCCCGCCGGAGACCTGTACCCCGCGCTTGGGAAGCAGGCCCATGATCGCCAGCGAGGTGACGGACTTGCCGCAGCCGGATTCCCCGACCAGTCCGAGGGTCTGCCCCGGCGCCACCGAAAAGCTCACCCCGTCGACCGCCCGAGTCGCCGCTTCGCCCTTGCGCTGGAAGACCACCGACAGGTCCTCCACCCGCAACAGGGGCGCAGTGGTGCTGGCCCCCGTGGCGGCGCTGGCCGGCGCACTCATGCGTGCTGCCCGCTCATCGGCGGAATTTCGGGTCGAGAGCTTCGCGCAGCGACTCACCCAGCAACGTGAACCCGAGCGCGGCGACGACGATGCAGATGCAGGGATAGAAGGCGAGTTCGGGCCGTACGGTGAGGAAGTCCTGCGCGTCGGCCAGCATCGAGCCCCACTCCGGAATCCCCCGGTCGGCCGGGCCGAGGCCCAGGAAGCTGAGCGCCGCTGCCTCGATGATCGCGGTGGCCAGGGACAGGGTCGCCTGCACGATCACCGGGGACAGCGAGTTGGGCAGCACGTGGCTGAACACGATCTTGCGGCGCCGTACGCCGAGGGATCGGGCGGCCAGGACGAAGTCAGCATCGCGCTGGGACAGCATCGATCCGCGCAGCAGCCGGGCGAAGATCGGGATCTGGGTCACCGCGATCGCGATCATGATCGAGTAGATGTTGAACCCGAGGATCAGCGACACGGTGATCGCCATGAGCAGGCCCGGGATCGACAGCAAAATGTCGACAAACCGCATGACGACGGTGTCGACCTTGCCGCCGAACCCACCCGCGATCAGCCCGACGGTCATGCCGACGATCACGCCGATGGCAGTGGACACGACACCGATCAGCAGCGACTGCCGGGAGCCGTAGATGAGCCGGGACAGCTCGTCCCGCCCGAGCCGGTCGACGCCGAGCGGGAACCCTTCCCGGCCACCAGGGATGAAGTTCGGTCGGACCTCGTTGAGCAGATAGAACGTGCGTGGATCCTTGGGCGCCAACAGCGGAGCGAAGATGGCGACCAGGATGAAGATCGCGACCAAGACCGCGCCGACAATGGCGATCGGATTTCTCCGGAGCCGCCGGAAAGCACTTTTTGTGAGCGAGACGCCGACCTCGCCGGTCCGCCCGGAGGCCAGGGCAGCCAAGGAGTCGATCCGCTCCCGCTTGGCGGTGGACAGTGCCATCAGCGGACCCGGACCCGTGGATCGAGCAGACCGTAGGAGATGTCCACGAGCAGGTTCACCACGACGAAGACGATGGCCAGCAACAGGATGAACCCCTGCAAAACGGCATAGTCCCGCTGCTGGATGGCGTCCTTGATGAACGAGCCGACCCCTCCGAAGGCGAACACCGTCTCGGTCAGCACCGCCCCGGACAGCAGCAGGCCGGTCTGCAGACCGATCGTGGTCGAGACCGGAAGCATGGCGTTGCGCAGAATGTGCCGGCGCCGGATCGTCGAGGTGGCAAGGCCTTTGGACTCAGCGGTGCGTACAAAGTCCTCGTTCACCACATCCAGCACCGAGGCTCGGGTGATTCGGACGATGATCGCCAGCGGAATGGTTCCCAGCGCAAGACCGGGCAGGATCAGGTGCTGCATGGCGTCCCACGACGCGTCGAACTCGCGGGTCAGCAGGCCGTCGAGAACATAGAAGCCGGTCGGATGGGTGCCGTCGATCCGTACGTCTTGACGCCCCGATCCCGGCAGCCAGCCGAGTTCGACGGCGAACAGGAAGCGCAGGAGATAGGCCAGGAAGAAGACCGGGACGGTCACGCCGAGCAGCGAGGCCATCACCGAAGCCGAATCCAATACCCCGCCGTGCCGTCGTGCAGCTAGATAACCCAACGGGATGCCGACCACGATCGCGAACAGCAACGCAGCCACGGTGAGTTCGACCGTCCCCGGGAACCGCTCGAAGAACTCGGTCGTGACCGGTCGACCGGTCTGGGTGGAGACCCCGAGGTTGAACTGGAAGAGGCGCTGCAGGAACCGGCCGTACTGCACGAGCAGCGAGTCGTTGAGGCCGAGTGACTCGGTGACGGCGGCAATGGATTCGGCTGTTGCACGCTCCCCCAGAAGAGCCCTTGCGGGCCCGCCCGGGAGAGCGCGCAGCCAGACGAACAGCAGAACCGAGAGCCCGAACAGGATCGGGATCAGTTGGAGCAGCCGCCGAACGATGAATCTCAACATCGACGGTTACCCTGCCGGTGAGCCTGCCTAGTCGGTGAAGACGACCGTGGCGAAGTTCTCCGCGGTCAACGGGCTCGGGACCAGACCGTCCACGTTCTCGGCGACCACCAGGGCCGGCGGAGAGTGGGAGATCGGGATCCCGGGCAGGAACTCCATGATGTCGTTGTTGAGGTCCTGGTATAGACCTTCGCGGACATCAGGTTCCGGCTCGGCATCGGCCGCCGCGAACTGGGTGAACAGGTCCTCGTTGACGTAGCCACCGAAGTCCAACTTCGACACTCCACCGGACTTGGCATCGAAGAACGTGCCGATGAAGTTGTACGCGTCGTCGTAGTCACCGGTCCAGCCGAGCAGGTGGATGTCGGCCTGCCCGCT
>JALZIL010000326.1 GCA_030860305.1 Actinomycetota bacterium | reverse complement strand
GCCCATGGCACCAGCCGGCATGGTCGGTGCGGCTGGCGGGGGGCCGGACGGACCGTAGGCAACTGGTGCTACCGGGGCCGCTGGCGCAGGTCCCACCGGTGCCCGAGGCGGCACGGCCGGGGCACCCGGTGCTGGTCCCCTTGGCGCCGCCGGTGGCGGGCCCAATGACGCGACACTGGGTCCCATCAACATGCCGGTTCGGCCGCCAGGCCCCCCGGGCGCGGCTGGAGGTGCCCCGCCCGCACCGCCAGCGGGTGCACCCGGAGCAGCACCCCCGGGTGCTCCCAGGCCAAGCGCCCGCGCCATCTCCGCACCGGTCGGCACGTTCGCGGTCTGCGGTCCGCCGAACTTCGGGGCCTCGTCCAGCACGGTGCCGTCGAAGACGTCGGAGAGCCGTTGCATGATCGCTCGGGATTGCTCGGTCTTCTCGGCGACCATCTTCGCCATCGCTTCCGGACCGGGATCGGTACCAAGGAAGTTGTCGGCCCACAGCGCGTCGTTGCTGTCGATGTCGGCGACCTCGGCCTTGTACGACGCGTAGAGCGCCTCCATCTCGGTCTGCGCCGTTTCGATCGCATCCGCGAGCCGGTTCAACCGCCCCTCGTTCACCTTCGCCGCTTGTCCCCACTCGTCCAAGGATTTGTTCGTTCCCTCGATGTGCTCGAAGAACGGCTCGGCCGCCCGGGACCGCCAGTCGTCGCGCAGCGGCCCCTCGTACTCGCGGACGTGACTGCGCGTGGCGTCCATCAAGGCCGCGAGATTGCCCCACTGCTCCGCGGCCGCGCGCGCGGCTGAGTCCCGGAGTTGGGCCAACATGGCGGCATGCTGGGCGATGGTGAGCGGCCGCCAATCCGGTGCGCCCGCGGTATCCGCCAGAGGGGCGTCGTAGTTACCCATGACAGAACTCCCGTAACACGTTCGTTGCTGGTTCGCGGATGCTGGGCGAAGCGGTGCTAGCGGTAGTTGTCCGGGTTGTAGGGAGCCGGCTGATACTTTTCCTTGGCGAGGTCGTCACGAACCGTCGACTCGACTCGCTCAAAGTCGTCGCGGTCCATCACCTCGATGTCCTGGCAGTCAGGGGCGCCGGGCACGGTGTAGCTGGCGTTGTCTCCGAGCTTGATGGTGTTCGAGAAAGCCGGATCGTTGGGGTTCCTGCTCGAAGTGTCCGCCTGGTCCGCGTGACCTTCCGGAAGTCTCGACAGATTGCCGCCGCCGGAATTGCCGGCGCCGGAGCCCTGACCGTGGGCCTCGATCTGCTCCCGGAGCCCATTGGCCTTGGAAGGATCGAACGCAGCCAGTACCTCGGGCAGCGTGGCAGCCGATGTGGCGTCCCCGTTGATGTAGTTGATCGCGATCGTCTGGGCGCCTTTCCCGAGCGACGCGAGGCCGATATAGACGTCCTTGCTGAGGTCGGTGGTCTTCTCGATCGCCTGCCCATGCCGGGCAGAGAACTGCGCTGCCTCCATGAAGGAGCCACCGATGCGGGCCGACGCGCTGGTCAGCGGCATGACACCGTCCTGGAAGCCAGTGGTGAAGTTCTTGGCCTCGCCCTCGGCCTGGGTGCTGAACCGCTTCAATCCGTCGGGGCGGACTTCGATTCCACTGCCACCCGGAAATCCACCCGTGCTGTCTCCCTTGACCGGACCCTTGTGCAACCAGTCGTTGTTCTCGTCGCCACCCATGTCGTCCTCCCGCGTGCTAGTCAGTCCACCGGGGCCACCGATCAGGCGGCCCCTCCGTGTCTCTAGTCAGTCCCACGGGGCACAACCAAGTGAATCTGCCCCGCGATCAGGTTCTCCAGACCGCCTTTCCCAGTCCTGCTGAGACGGGTTCGGCCGACCGTTGGTTCCCCTAGCTAACCCGATCCAAGTGAACAAACGGTTACCCGTCAATGTTTGATCAATGTTTCGGCGGCAACCAGGCAAGTTGGATCAGCCGCACACCCTCCTTGCGAGTGACCATCCAGCCGCGGCCGGGCGGAAGCGGTTGCGGCTTCACCGATCCGATGAGTGCGCCCTCGTCCTTGCTGCCCGACATCACGATGCCGGGGGTGGCCAACTCGCGCAGGCGCATCAGGATCGGCTCGTACATCGCCCGGCCGGCACCGCCCGAGCGGCGTACGACGATCAGGTGCAGACCGACATCGCGGGCCTGCGGCAGGAAGTCCAGAAAGCCCGCCAGTGGGTTGTTGCTGCCGGAGGACACCAGGTCGTAGTCGTCGACCAGGACATAGACCTCCGGTCCCCCCCACCAGCTGCGGTTGCGCAGTTGCTCAGGCGTCACATCCGGGCCGGGTAGCCGCTTGGTCAGCACCGTGGTGATGTCGTTGGTGATCGCCTGCGTCTTGGCCGCCGAGGTGCCGTACCCGATCAGCATGTCCGACTCGATAGCGCCGAGCAGGCTCCTGCGGTGGTCGATCAGCACGATGCGGGCCTGCGAGTCGTCGTAGGTTTCGATCAGCTTGGTGGCGAAGGAGCGAAGGAAGGCACTCTTGCCGCACTCGGCATCCCCGTAGATGACGAAGTGCGAGTCCGTGGACAGGTCGACGAAGACCGGCTGCAGGTCGTTCTCGGCCAGGCCGATGGGCACCCCTCGGGCGGCCTCCGTGGGCAGCCGCTCGTGCTCGACGACGTCCGGGAGCAACCGTACGGCCGGTGCGGTGGGTCCCTGCCAGGCCTTACGCACCTCCTGCACCAGAGCCGCAATGCCATCGGAGAGATCGTCGGTCTCCTGGATCCCGTCGATGCGGGGCAGTCCGAGCAGCATGTGCATCTTCTCCGGCGTGATCCCCCGACCCGGTGTGTCGGTAGGGACGTTCATCGCCGTACGGCGGTCGAGGGCTGAGTCGCTGGGATCACCTAGCCGCAACTCCAGTCGGGTGCCGAACAGGTCCCGGATGGCCGGCCGGAAGTCCATCCACCGCGAGGCTGTGGCGACGACGTGCACACCGTAGGACAGACCACGGGTGGCCATGTCGGCCACGACAGCATCCATGCCCTCGAAGTCGTTGCGCAGGGTCAGCCAGCCGTCGATGACCAGGAATACGTCGCCGAACGGATCATCGGTGACCTGACCGGCCCGAATCCGGCGACGGTAGGCGGCCATCCCCTCCAGTCCGAGTTCGGCGAAGCGGCGCTCGCGTACGCCCAGGAGGTTCGTCATCTCGGCGATCGTGCGGCGCAGCTGATCGACATCGGATCGTCCGTACACACCGCCGACGTGGGGCAGGTCGCGCAGCGCAGCCAGCGTCCCGCCGCCGAAGTCGAGGCAGTAGAACTGCACTTCGCGCGGGGTGTTGGTCAGCGCCAGGCTGGTGATCAGGGTGCGCAGCGCGTTGCTCTTGCCGCTCTGGGTACCGCCGACGACGACCACGTGCCCACCGGCCCCGGACAGGTCGAGGGTCATCGTCTCGCGGCGCTGTTCGAGCGGGCGGTCGATCAGCCCGACCTGGGCCTTGACGGCTCCGCGCAGGGCAGGGCTGGCGACGGTGATGCCCCGTTCCTCGTCCTCGACCAAGGTGGACAGCAGCTGGTCGAGGGTCGGCGGCTCCTTCAGCGGCGGCAGCCACACCTGGTGGGCCGGAACGCCTTTGCCCTGCAGCCGCTCGACCATGACGTCGAGCAGGCCGTCGCCCATGCCCTCGTCGGGGTCCTCGACGGCAGCATCCTGGGCTTGCTCGTCCTCGATCGGTGGCGCGAGGTACTGGGTGTCATAGGTCAGGACGGTGGCTCGGTCGCTGACCGACTGGTCGACCGGCCGACCGCCATCGCGCCGGTACACCCCGGACACGTACGCGGCCCGGAACCGGATTAGCGGATCGGTGCCGAATTTGACGAACCCGTGACCCGGTGCTCGCGGGAGCTCGAAGGCATCCGGCGAACCCAGCACCACCCGGCTCTCCATCGCCGAGTTCGTCCGCAGCCCGATCCGATAGGACAGGTGGGTGTCCAGACCGCGCAGCCGGCCCTCCTCCAGCCGCTGGGAGGCCAGCAGCAGGTGCACACCCAGGGAGCGCCCAACGCGGCCGATCTGGACGAACATGTCAATGAAGTCCGGCTTGGCAGAGAGCAGTTCGCTGAACTCGTCGCAGATCACCAGCATGCTCGGCATCGGGGCCAGCGGCACTCCGGAGGTGCGGGCCTTCTCGTAGTCACGCAGCGAGGCGTAGTTGCCGGCCTGCCGCAACAACTCCTGGCGGCGTAGCAGTTCACCGTTGATCGCATCGGCCATCCGGTCGACCAGCGGCAACTCGTCGGACAGGTTCGTGATGACTGCGCTGGTGTGTGGCAGTCGGTCCAGCTTGGTGAAGGTGGCTCCACCCTTGAAGTCGACCAGGACGAAGTTGAGCGTCTCGGAGTCGTGCGTGGCCGCCAGAGCGAGCACCAGAGTGCGCAGCAGTTCGGACTTGCCGGCTCCGGTGGCACCGATCAACAGTCCATGCGGGCCCATCCCGTCCTGCGCGGATTCCTTGAGGTCCAGATCGATCGGATGGCCCTCGGGGTTGATCCCGATCGGCACCCGCAGCCGATCCCGGTTGGCCCGCGGAACCCAGAACTGGGCGGTGTCATAGGAGTACGGGTCGTCGATGTTGAGAAGATCGGCGAGGTCCAGAGCGGTGTTCATGGCCTGCTCGCCCTTGCCGCCGATCGACAGGCGCAACGGGGAGATCTGGCGGGCGAGCGCTTCGATCTCCACAGTGCTGATCTCGTCGGCGCGGCCGATCTCGGCCTCGCCGTCGGCGGTTCGGCTGCGCAGTCCGCCGGTCTTGTCGACGTCGAGGACAAGCGTGGCCCGGTCCAGCAGCCGGGCAGGCGGGGTGCTCAGGTCCAGAACCGTGACGCCTTCCACGCCGACGCCGCCGGTCATCAGATGGCTGGAGCCGGCCACGTCCCCGCCGTCGAGGACAACCACCAGGTGGGCGCCGGGGACCTGTGCTGCCGGTGCGGAGGGATTGAACCGGGGCCGGGTGGCCAGCAGGTCGTCGAGCATTGCCTCCAGCGCCGGCATGCTGGTCGCGACCAGTCTCAGGTTGCCCAAGGCGTCCGTACGATCCGGATGCAGCGCGTGCGGGATCCACTTCGCCCACTCCCACTGCTCCCGCTCCTGGGTCCCGGCGACGACGGCGATCATGATGTCTTCGGGCGAGTGGTGCACGCACAGCTGAGCCACGGCCGCCCGCGCTAGCGCGCGCGCCCGTTCGGCGTGCCCGGTGACGTGCACCCGGCTGAAGCCGTTGATCGCCATGGCGATGGGCAGGTCCGGCACGGTTGAGTACGTCAGCACGAAACGGCGTAATGCGCTGGCGCACAAGGGTTCCAGCTCGTCCAGAGATCTCGAGGGTGGGGCGATGATGGGCGTGGCCAGCGCCTGTGGGCCGACCCCGATCCGGACGACCCCGAAGTCGGCATGCATGGTCCGGCGTTCCCAGAGCCGGTGGCTGGCCGCGGTCGTCCACAAAGCGACCGGGTCGGGGTGGCGGTAGAACATCGCCTCCCGCTGCTCGACGGCCGTACGGCGCACCTTTCGGCGATGCAGCGACAGGTGGCGCATGTAGTCACGCCGCTTGGCGATCAGTTCCTTCTTGCTCGGTCCGCCACCACCCTGCAGCAGGTTGGCCGCCATCATGCCGATCATGGAGAAGCCGATCAGGCCACCGGCGACGTAGGCGAACGGTCCGGAGCGTTGGCTGGCGAACAGCAGCGCCATTCCCGCGGCGCCGGCGACCATCGGCAGCATCATCATCATCCGGCCCCATCCGGCGCCGGTCGGTGCGGGGATCTCCGGTGGCGGGTCGAGCAGAACCTCCCCGGTCGGCAGCTCTGGCGCATCTCGACGCGGCTGCCGTCGCAAGATGACGGTGGCCACCGGTCGCCTCCATGAGAGAGTCGCGCTTCGCCGACGGGGGTCAGCCAGCGGCCCTATCGTATGAGGCATGATCGCCGGTTGTCGTCGCGGATCGTCACATTCTCGTTCCGGACTGCACCAACCACTGGGGGAACTATGGGGGAAAAGGTGAGCCCAGAAGGCCCACTTGAAAACGGGAAACGTGGCCAGGGGCGCTAGCACCGGGCTGGCGAGGGTGACCATCGCTGCCCCGCGACGACGGGTGGACGTCGCCCTGCCCGAGCAGGTACCCACCGCCGAACTCCTGCCGGGCCTGCTCCGCGCCGCCGGGGACGGGCTGGCCGATCAGGGGCAGGAGCACGGTGGCTGGGTGCTGCGCAAGGCCGACGGGACACTGATCGATGCCGCCCGACCGATCGGCACGCAGGAGCTGCATGACGGTGACGTCCTGCACCTCATGCCCCGTCAGGCCGAATGGCCGGAGATGGACTACGACGACGTCGTCGACGCGATCGCGACCGATGCCCGGCGGCAGAGCCGCTCGTGGGGTTCGGCCAACACCCGCCGGGCAGCCGTGGTCGTCGCCTCGGGGACGCTCCTTCTCGGACTGGCGATCCTGCTCACCACGGGCCCCAACTGGCAGCTCCCGGGTGGCCTGGCCCTCGGCCTGTCGGTTGGTCTGTTGGCCGCTGCGGTGGCGCTGTCCCGGGCCCTGGGAGATGCCGGCGCCGGAGCGGTGCTCGGCAGTGTGGCGATGGTCTACGCCTTCGCCGGCGGGGTGGCCCTGAGCCAGGGTGACCAACCGTTGCTGGCCGCCGAAGCTGCCCAATACCTGGCCGGCTGCGTGGCGCTGTTCGCGGTCGGGTTGCTCGGCTATCTCGGGGTTGCCGACCGTACGCAGTATTTCGTGGCCGGAATCGTCGCGGGTCTACTCGGTTTCCTCGGTGCGTTGATCGCCCTGATCTGGGACACCAACCTCGCCGACGTCGCCGCGATTCTGGTGTCGGTGGTGGTGGTGTTCACCCCGATCATCCCGCTGCTGTCCATCCGGCTGGGCAAGCTGCCGATGCCGAGCCTGCCCACCACCGTCGAGGATCTGCTCGCCGATCCCCCGGTCGTCCCGCTGACCCGGGTCCACGCGACCGTACGACGCTCGGACGAATTACTCGGCGGCATGCTCCTCGGCGGGGCCGTGGTCGTGTCCCTGGGCGAGCTTGCGCTGGTCGCCAGTGGGGAGCTGAGCGCCTTCATCCTGGCCGCCGTGGTGAGCAGCGCCTCGCTCCTGCGCGGTCGGCTCTTTCCCGCCGTCCGGCACCGGGCACCACTGCTGGTGACCGGCGTCGTCGGTCTTGCCGCGCTGGCGGTCGGCATGATGGGGATGGCGCCGGACGCTCGGCTGTCGGTGATCCTGCCGGTGCTGGTCGTACTCGCCGCGCTGGTGCTGGCAGCCGGATTCGCCTACCAGAATCGGCCGCCGAGCCCGTACATCGGGCGGATCGCCGACATCCTGGACATCCTGTTGGTAGTCGCCGTGGTCCCGGTGGCCTGCGCCGTGCTCGGTCTGTACGGCTACTTCCGCAATCTGGGCGGCTGAAGAGATGGCCAGTCGCCGGGATCTGTTCCAGTCCTATCAATTCATGGTGCAGCGAGTCATCTCCGGCATCGTGCAGCGCGAGACCGACCCGATCCAGAGCCCGCTGCGCAAGAT
>JALZIL010000312.1 GCA_030860305.1 Actinomycetota bacterium | reverse complement strand
TGGGCGCAGCCATGTCCTGAGCGTCTCGGGTGCAGCCGAACTCCACCTCCCGCGCTCACAATCACATTCAGCGGTTGCGCGTCCCCGATGCGGACCGGGCAGCATGAGCCGGGCGAACTCGCCAGTTCGGTGTTGCCGGGGTCATGGGCGAGCTGACGACGCCAACAACCCCGAACTCGCCAACCCGGTCGCGGCGTAACGCCGGCGATCGGCCGCACTGGTCGCGTCTTGATCATGAGCGGTCCAGGGGTACCGGACCACACCCCCCGACGCTCACGATCATGAGCCGGCGGCACTCCAGCGCAGGACCTCGGACCAGACCGGTCGTACGAGCAGGTGCCCGGCCTCCGGTAGGACGGTGAGCGTGCCGTCAGCGACCTGATCGACCCACCACTGGCCGTGCGCCGGGCTGACGACGGCGTCCGCAGCGCCGTACCAGCATCGCACCGGGGCACCGACGGCCCGCGGGTCGAAGCCCCAGGGCGTCAGCGTGTACGAGACCAGGTCGGCGGCAAGGCCCGCGGATCCTTGTCCGAACGCCTCGGTCAGCATCGCCTCGAGGTCGGCCCGCAGCTCGGAATCGGTTAGAGCGGCCTCGTCGGCCGGGCCGCTACCGACCATGCCGATCATGGCCGACGGATCGGCCGTCATCGGCGCGAGCATCTGCTCCAGATTCGCCAGCGCCGACTCCGGATCGGCGGCCAGGCCGGCGATCATTGCCTTCTCGTCTGCGCCGATCCAGGCGACCTCCTCGTCTGGTGCTGGCGTTCCGATCACGGCCACCGACCGGACCAGGTCCGGGCGCCGGGCGGCCAAGGCCAGCGCGACCCGGCCGCCGGCCGACCAGCCGGCCACCGCCGCCGCGCGCACACCGAGTTGGTCCAACACGGCCGCGCAGTCGTCGGCATACAGCGGGATGGTCGGTGAACTGCCCTCGGTGAGCCGATCGGAGCCGCCGTACCCCGGCCGATCCAGGGTGATCAACCGGACCCCCGCCGCAGCCGTGGCCGCGGGGTCCGGGTCGAAGTGTCGCGAGCCCGGTGCGACATGGCAGAAGAGCACCGGAAGTCCGTCCTCGGGGCCGCTGACCCGGACTGCGATCTGGCGCCCGCCTGTCGTGGTCGCGGCCTGTTCCGTGCTGAATGAGTTCGTCATGTCACTACCCTGATCCAGGATCGGTGACACCGTGCTGTCACCGACTTTCGGAGAATCTCAAACCGGATTCAGCAGCCTGGGCGGAGGCCGAACGTGAACCGTACGGACCGGCTCTACGCCATCGCCGAGGCACTCCGCGTCGCCGGGCCTCGCGGACGGACCAGCGCCTGGCTGGCGCAGCGGTTCGAGGTCGCGGCTCGTACGGTCAAGCGGGACGTGACCGCGCTGCAGGACTCCGGGCTTCCGATCTGGGCGCAGGCCGGTCCGGGCGGCGGGTACATCCTTGATTCCTCAGCCACACTGCCGCCGCTCAACCTCACCGCCTCGGAGGCGACGGCGGTGGCCCTTGCCCTGGCGGCCCTGCCGCACCTTCCGTTCGCCCCTGACGGACGCAGTGCGCTGACCAAGATCCTGACGGCAATGACAGCCGAGGAGCGCGCGCGGGCAATGGCGTTGGGCGATCGATTGTGGATCCGCGATCGGCGTGCGCCCGCACGCCCGGCGGTGGCCGGCGTCCTGGACGAGGCGGTACGTACCGGTGTCGTCACGGTGCTGGACTACGTGGACAAGAAGGGCAGCACCACTCGACGCCGCCCCGTGGAACCCATGGCGCTGGCCGCCACCGGTGGCCACTGGTTCCTGCTGGCCTGGTGCAGACGGCGGCGAGCAGGGCGATGGTTTCGACTCGACCGGATCGAGTCTGCTCATCTGACCACCGAGCTCGCCGCACCGCGCGACCTGCTCGACACCTTCGGAGCGCCGCCCGTCGACGCTGGGCCGGTCACTCTGGTGGATTCGGTCGAGGGCGAATCGGGGTCGATCGTGATGGCCGGAGAAAGTCGGTCTGGACGGCGAGCCCTGGGACCGACAGGATGAGCGCCGATCAGCGGTCGCTCCTCTCGGAGTCCGCGGCGTCGTCATGACAACCGTCGTCATGACAAACCAAGCCATGACACCAAAGGGAGAATCGTGATCACATCGATGTGGCGTCGAGTAGTCGCCGTCGTCGCGGCGCCGCTTGCCGCAGTAGCGGTCAGCACCGCAGGCACCGGAGTCGCCAGCGCCGACGACGCACAGCTGGCAGCCGTGCAGAGCACCGCGGGCGCCGACGTCGTCAGTGGCCAGTACATCGTCGTGATGCGTCCCGGGGCGAACGCCGCCGCCAATCAGATCGCGGCCGTGGCCGAAGCGCGAGGCCTCGGCGCGCAGGTCTTGAACGAGTACTCCGCAGCTCTCAGCGGGTTCGCCGCGAAGCTGCCGCAGCGGGCGCTGGACGCACTTCGCGGCAATCCGAACGTCGAGTTCATCGAGGCCGACCAGATCATGCGGACGACCGCCACGCAGAGTCCGGTGATCTGGGGCCTGGACCGGGTGGACCAGCGCAACCTTCCGCTGTCGAACAGCTACACCTACACCGTCACCGGTTCCACCGTCACCGCATACATCATCGACACCGGAGTTCGCTTCTCCCACAAGGACTTCGGCGGAAGGGCGGTCAGCGGATTCGATGCGATCGACGGCGGGGCTGCCGATGACTGCCACGGTCACGGCACACATGTGGCCGGTACGGTCGGCGGCACCACCTACGGCATGGCCAAAGCGGTCAGCATCGTCGGCGTGCGGGTTCTGAACTGCAAGGGCAGCGGGACCAACTCGCAGGTGATCGACGGTATCGACTTCGTGACCGACGACCACGGACCGGGCGAGCTTGCTGTTGCCAACATGAGCCTGGGTGGCAGCGCGTCGAACGCCCTGGACGGAGCCGTACGTAACTCCATCGCCGATGGCGTGACGTACGCGATCGCGGCCGGCAACGACAACCGCAGCGCCTGCAACCAGTCGCCGGCGCGGGTCGCCGAGGCCATCACGGTGGGCGCGACCACCCGTACCGATGCCCGGTCGTACTTCTCGAACAAGGGAACCTGCCTGGACATCTTCGCCCCGGGTTCGTCGATCAAATCGGCGTGGAACACCAACGACACGGCCACGAACACGATCAGCGGCACGTCGATGGCCGCACCTCACGTGGCCGGCGCAGCGGTGCTGTTCCTGCAACAGAACCCGTCGGCTTCACCCCAGACGGTCCGCAACGGTCTGGTCGGCTCGGCCACTCCTGGAGTGGTCGGTAACGCCGGCACGGGTTCACCCAACCTGCTGCTCTACACCGGCCGCTAGCCAGGGCGCTGTCGGACCGACCAACTCTGCGGACCGATACCCCTCTCTCGATCCTGGTGGTTTCCGTGGACACCGCCAGGGTCAAGAGGGCCAGCTCACAAAATTCGACGCAGACGGTTACAGAAAGTAGCCGTTCTCTTCTATGCTGCGCCTTTACGACGAAGGCAGCGGCACTTCCGGTACGGCGCTTCGCCCGCTCGAGGACCCGAGCAGCAGTGCACTCCGAACAGCAGATGCCAGCGATACCTGACAGCGACTGAGGGAGAAATGTGACTGCACCGATCTGGCGGCGAGCAATCGCCGTCACTGCGGCCGCGCTGGCGGTTGCCACCGGAGGAGCCGGTATTGCCGGTGCCGACGACGTGCAGGTAACCGTCGAGGGGACGCAGAACCCGGCCGCCATCGAGGGCCAGTACATCGTGGTGATGCGGCCGGGCGTGCAGGCCGCGGCCAACCGGGTGGCCGCCGTGGCCGAGGCGCGTCGCAACGGGGCACAAGTCCAGCAGGAGTACGGCAGTGCGCTGCAGGGGTTCGCGGCCAGACTTCCCCAGCGCACCCTCGACCTGTTGCGCAGCAACTCCACCGTCGCCTACATCGAGGCCGACCAGACGATCACGCTGAACGCCACCCAGTCGCCGGCGACCGGCGGGCTCGACCGGGTCGACCAACGCGCACTACCGCT
>JALZIL010000302.1 GCA_030860305.1 Actinomycetota bacterium | reverse complement strand
GGGTGAACTCATGCCCCTGCGCGGTCTCCTTCCGCTCCGGCGCCATCGTCCCGGCGTTATGGATCAGCGTGTGCAACTCGGGACAGCGTGTGCGGAAGTCGGCACAGAACGTGCGGACGGTTGACAGGTCGCCGATGTCGCACAGTTCCCGCTGGAACTGCCCTTCCGGCACTCGCCTGCGCAGGTCGGCGAGCGCATCGTCGAGATGGTCCGGGTCATGTCCCAGGACATGAGTCCGTGCGCCCAGCCGAGCCAGGCCCGCGGCCGTTGCCTTTCCGATGCCCGAGGTCGCGCCGGTGACCAGGACCCGACGGCCGGACATCGAGCCGGGCCGCGGATCCGCGGGCCACCAGTTCTTGCGAACCGCGGGTCCGATCCGGGTGTAGCCCAGGACGAGGGACCGGTCCATGACCGTGTCGAGGACGTCGGTGATTGCCATCGCATCGGTTACCCCGTTACGCAGGGGCCAACCGCCGAAAGTTATGCGTTCTGCGTCAACGCCGCGCCGAGGATTGGCACCTGTGACGGACGGTTATCGCGGGAGGAACAACCGCGACCCGGAGTGCCCCAGTTCGTCGGATCATGACCGCTGGCAGGACCGGTGGATTCGTGTCCGTCGGTCTTCTGGCCACCTCCCGCGACTGATCGGTCCCCAACCAGTTCTCGAGCCGTGCCGCGGTCATGTTGACCGCTTCGCCGAATCCTTGCGGGTCTGCTCGTCGTCGGTTGCCATGTCAGCCCGGTGAGCCCGGTGAGCCCGGTGAGCCCGGTGAGCCCGGTGAGCCCGGTCAGCTCGTGCACCTGCGCAGGGCGTCGGGCTTGTGCACCGCATCGCCACCGCTCTTGTCGCTTCTCACCAAGTACTGCGGTTCGTCCGGGGAGGCATCGACCGTACGGCCCGCGGCTTCGGTTCGGGAGGTGATCTTCTCCTCAACGGTCCCGATTGCCTTGCCGCCGTGACTGTTCCACTCGACCTTGTCGCCCTTGCGAAACGTCTCTGCCATTCCAGCTCCTGCGGATCAGCGGATCGGCTCGGTCATGAAAGCCGCCGAGTCGTAGTACGTACGAAAGCCTCGTCCGCCTGGTGGTCGACTTGCCGGCGCGCTAGTGCTGGTGCCTCCATCCTGCCCGCTTCGATGTGGCCGAACGAACGCGGCCAGGCTAGGTAACGAGCGACACCTAGTCGCTCCGGTATGTGGTCATGGGGACGGGGGAGAACCGATCTCTGAGTCGAGGAACGCGCAGAAATCGAAGTCCGCCTCGTACGTCGGGTGCGGGCCTTTCACGCTCAGCACTCTCCCGAGGAGAAGAGTGCCACCTGGCGCGGAGTCGTTCTCGGTGTCGAACACGTAGCCGATTCTGACAATTCCGTACTCACGCAGGATTACCTCGCCTGACGAGTCTCGGAAGGTGACGGTTCCGATTTCCCGGCCGACGTAGGCGACGATGCCATTGCCTAGGTCGTATGGCTGCATCTCTTTGAAGAAGAGCGTGCCGGTGACGGTTATGTACTCGCCCGTTTCGGGGTTCGTGATGGTGTCGTTGAAGTGGACCACTTGGGCGAAGGGGAAGAACTGGCCATCGGTGGACGGGTCCGCCTCTAAAATCACGTAAGCGCCCGAAAACGTGCTTTCGACGACGTAGGCCCCATCGCACTCCGTGTAGGTCTCCGTCCCGCTAAACGTCCCTGCTTCTTCCACAGGAACCGCCTGAGCTGGTGCTGCGGTGACCATTAGCCCAGCTGCCGCCAAGGCGAATGCTGCAAGGGTTGCCCGCATCTTCACGTGAATCTCATCTCGTCGGATGCCATTAGTCTGAATTGCCCGGTTCCTCATGTCCGATCCCCCTCCAATTGGGTACGGATCGACGGTAGGCACGTTTCGGGGAGCGGCCGACCGTGCTGGCACGGTAGTTCCGAGGAACAAGGTTCAGCGGCGGGACACGGATAATGCTGCGCAGGGTCAGCCAGACAGATGCGTCCACTCGCATCTTGGCTCTAGCCGCTCCGCGGCGTTGACTGCTTGCGGAGGCGTCCTTGCCCGAACTGCTCACCCGTGCTCCTGGCGGCCGACAGCACGACGGCGCTTCGCTGACTGAGCCATCATTGGGCCGGCCCGCTTTCGATAGGTAGTCGTAGAGAGACGCGGCGGCTGCTGGCTGTGCGGTGATTGTCCACTGTGGATTGCCCGCCGCACTGACAACGATGCCCAATGTCTCCTCAGACACCGTGTTAGCACCGGTGTCGCCCGCGTCCGGTTCGGAAACCATTGCGCCGACGAGGAGGCGGTTATGGGCGCCAATGGTAGGTACGGACTTCTGGTTCTCGCGGCAATGGTCGGGCTGACCAGTTGCACGACGCCAAGCACGAGCAACGAGACTGCGGCACCCGAACAGGTCACCCTCACATTCGCGAGTGCCGAACCGACCGGCAGCGACATGCTATTTGTCAGTGCGCTGGAGCGGCTCTCAGGCGGCACGGTAACCGTCGAGTTCCGGAACTACGACGTCGGCGCCACGAACGTCGACGTGGTCATCGCCAAGGACGTAGCGGCCGGTCGGCTGGCCCTGGCCGATGTCGGCTCTCGCGCCTGGGAGAGCCTGGGTGTGCAGTCCTTTCGCGCGTACCAGTCGCCGTTCCTGCTGACGAATCGTGCACAGCTCGTCCGCGCCGCAGCTGAACCGGTGAGCGGGCCGCTCCTGTCCTCACTGGCCGAGGTCGGGGTTACCGGGCTTTCCGTCGTCCCGATCGGCGTGCGCTATCTGTTCTCCACCCGCCCGTTGACGTCGCCGGCCGACTTCAGCGGCGCAGTCGTCCGGATCAACACCTCGCCCACGACAGAGGCAATGCTCACGAGCCTCGGCGCAATCGCGGACCAGACCACCTCTAGCGGGCCGGCGGCCATCGACGCGCTGGCTGCGGGACGGCTGACGGCGGTCGAGGCTGATATCGGCACAGCTCTGGACAACGACTACGTGCAACGCGCTCCGTACGTGCTGGCCACCGCGCCGTTGTTCGCCAAGACCACCACATTCGTCGCCGCCACCGACCGACTCGCGGACTTGGACCCGAACGTCATGTCGTGGCTTGCCGAAGCCGCGTCGCTGGCCCAGGAGCACGCGGCCGGCAAGGCCGACGAGGCGCAGCTGTGGGCCGCGGCGTGCTCGGGTGGACTCCAGCCACTGAACCTGGCACCTGAGCAGTTCACGGTTCTGAGCGACTCCGTCGCGGAGGTCTCGGCTAGTATTTCGGCGGACCCGGTTGCCGGCGCCGCGGTGGCCGCGATCCGCACCCTGGCTGGCTCCAGCCCGGCCGTTGACATCTGGACAACGTGCCAGTCCTGACATCCTGTGCAGATGTCGGCCAACCGCATGGCGATGGCGCGGAGGCTTGGTCTGGGTGCCAGCGTGGTCACTGTGGTCGTCGTGACCTGGGCAGCAGCTCGGGCCGATCTCTCGACATTCCAGGACGCAGCCTGGCTGACCGCCTTGGACCTGTTGACCGGATGGCTTTGGATCGTCGCGGCAGCCGTCTCGAAACTTCCTCTCTCTGAGCGGCTGCTGGCTGGCGGCGTCGGTCTGACCTGGCTGCTCGGGTCCTTCATCGGCTTTGTCGTGACGCTGCATCAGGCTGTCTTGCTTGTCGCGTTACTGGCATTCCCTTCGGGCCGCCCAGCCGGACGAGCGATCTGGCTGCTGGTGGCGGCCGGCGGACTCATGGCACTCGGGCTGGTTCCCCAACTTGGCGTCGCAGCTGTGTTCGTCGCCGCAATGATCGTGACGCTGCAGCGCACCACCGAGTACGGCCTGTATCCACCGCTCTCGGCTGCGGCCCTTGCCGCCGCCGTGACGCTCTCCTGGTGGTCGGTGCACGGACCGGGTGACGTTCCCGAAGGGCCGGTGGTGTACCTGTTGACGGTCGGCGCCATTGGAGCCGTGTTCCCATTCGCGGTGCGAGACCGGCGTCGTCGGATCGAGTCGGCGGACCGCCTGGTGGCCGGTGGTCACCGGGGCGCTGGACTGTCGGGTCTGCAGCACGTCCTTCGAGAGGTCCTGAACGACCCGACGCTGAACATTCAGCTCTGGGACCCATCGCGCCAGGACTGGTACGCGGATGGGCCGCCCGGCCGGCCAGGACCTACCTATCGAAGTGTTCTGCCGGTGACCGTTGATGGGGTCCCGGTCGCCCGCGTCCTGGCGACGAAGTTGGCACTGGACAATCCGGGCACCCGCAGCGGAGTTGCCCACGCCATTGCGCTCTCGATGGCCAACGATCGCCTACGAGCAGCAGAGGATGAGCAGCTCCGCGCACTTCGTCGATCCAGCGCTCGCCTCGTCGAGGCGGGTGATCGCGAGCGCGAGCACCTTGCCAACCGACTGCGAGCGGATGTCGACCGGCTCCTGCGTCTGGCCCGTGCCTCGCTCGAGCTCGCCGCCGAGGGGAGCGACGGCGCACAAGCGACGCCCCTGCGAACCGCGTGCGCCGAGGTTGGCGCGGCGAGCTCCGAACTAGGACGGCTCGTTGCAGGAATCCCCTTGACCCCGCTCGGCGAGGGCAGGCTGAAAGATGCCGTCGCAGCACTGACCGCCCGAAGCACCGTGCCGGTCAGGACGCGTTGGGCTCCCGACGCCCGAGCCGACTGCTCCGGGGAGACGTCGTTGTTCTACGTCGTGTGCGAGGGACTGGCGAACGTGACGAAGCACTCCGGGGCGCGCGCGGTCAGCCTCGACGTTGTTCGGGACGGCGGCCAGCTGGTGCTCACCCTCGAGGATGACGGAGTCGGGAACGCCGAGCCAGGGGGGTCGGGTTTGCGTGGACTCTCAGACCGGATGGCGGCCGTCGGTGGACGGCTGACGGTCGCCAATGTGCCCACCGGAGGGACCGTGCTCACCGCCGAGGTACCGGTCAGCTCTTCGTCAGTCAGGTGCTGATCAGACAGTCCTGAGGAATGTCCAGAACGTCGGTTCCCGGGTGGTCAGACACGACCGCTCGGATCTGTTGCAGCAGCTGCGCTGTCGTCGGGTCCGACGCGAGACCGCTCAGCACCGGATCTACCGCTTGTCCCAGCGCCGCGAGTTGCTCTGCGCTGGCAGCGGCGAAGCGCACACCCTGAGTGCAGATCGCCGCCACAAACTCGGTCTCTGGGTACTCGGCCGCCACGGAGGCATCGACTGCCTGCTGGGCTGCCTGCCGGATCCACTGCTGCTGCTGCGCGCCGAGCGAGTCCCAGACACGCTGGCTCAGGCTAAGCACGAACATCTTGGGCCAGAGCACGACGTTGGATGTCGCATACGGCAAGAGATTCGCGTACCCGGAGGCCACGTACTGCGCCAGGTCGAGCTCGACTCCCTGCAGAGTCCCGTCGTCGACCAGAGCCGGGAAGTCATAGCTCGCGGCGACCGGTGTGCCGCCCAAAGCCTGCACGGTGGCATCCTGGACCGCT
>JALZIL010000270.1 GCA_030860305.1 Actinomycetota bacterium | reverse complement strand
ACGGAGGCCGGCGCGACCGCTGCACCGGCACATGCCAACCGCTCGCCGTCCCCATTGGCGACCACCGCACCGGAGGACCCGGACGAGGTCGCGGCGGTCCCGTTGCCATCCGGTGCCCTGAGCTGGGCGATCCTGGTGGTGGAGTTGCTGGCCGCGGTCGGGCTGGGGGTGGCCGCCTGGTACGCGTTCTCCGCTCTGTGGGAACTGCTGCCCTACGTTGCCGCCTTCGCCGGTCCGCTTGTCGTGACCGGTCTGGTCGCGGTGGCTGGGGCGCTGCGAGCTCGTACCGGTCGCAACCCGCTCGGCTTGCCCACGCTCTGCATCTTGGTCTTCGCCGGGACGGTGCTGGTGGTTCTTCCCGCCGCGACCCTGATCGTCCCCTAGCCACCGTAGAGATAGCGTCGCGCCATGCTCCGAGAGTTGATCCTCGCCGCCGCGGGGAACGAGACCGTCAAGAAGGCTGTGGCCGGCGCCCCGATCAGCCGCGAGGTGGTCGGCCGGTTCGTGGCCGGTGAGGGAATCGAGGACGCCGTACGGGCGGCTCGTGGATTGGCCGAGCAGGGCCTGTCGGCCAGCCTCGATCATCTCGGCGAGGACACCACCGACCTGGCCCAGGCGGTAGCGGCTACCGAGACCTACATCGGCCTGCTCGAAAGGCTGGCCGCCGAGCACCTGACCCCGGCCGCCGAGGTCAGCATCAAGCTGTCGGCGATCGGCCAGAGCGTCGATGCAGCTTTTGCCCTCGAGCGGGCTCGGGAGGTCTGCGCCGCGGCCGACCGCGCCGGGACCACGGTCACCCTGGACATGGAGGACCACACCACCACCGACTCCACGCTGGGCATCCTGCACACGTTGCGCAAGGACTTCCCGCAGACCGGCGCGGTGGTGCAGTCCTACCTGCGGCGTACCGAAGCCGATTGTGTGGCGCTGACCAGCCAGGGCTCGCGGGTTCGGCTGTGCAAGGGCGCCTACGCCGAGCCCGAGGAGGCCGCGTATCAGGACAAGCACGAGGTGGACCTGTCCTACGTGCGCTGCCTCAACGTGCTGATGGCCGGAAAGGGACGCCCGATGATCGCCACCCACGACCCACGGCTGATCGCCATCGCCGGGGAACGCGCCGCACGGTACGGCCGGATGCCGGAGTCCTGGGAGTACCAGATGCTCTACGGCACCCGGCCGACCGAACAGCAGCGACTGGTCGAACTCGGCCACACCGTCCGGGTCTACGTACCGTTCGGCCAGGAGTGGTACGGCTACCTGATGCGCCGGCTGGCCGAGCGGCCGGCGAACGTCAGCTTCTTTCTGCGCGCAGTCGCGACGAAGGGCTGATCGCATGCGGCGACTGGCCATCCTGGGCGGCGGCAAGATCGGTGAAGCCCTGCTGTCGGGCCTGCTGCGCGGACCGCGTGCGGTCGACTCGATCGTGATCAGCGAGCACAACCCAGAGCGCGCGGCGCACCTCGCGGCGACCTACGACGTCCAGGCCCTGCCGGTCGAGGACGCCGTACGGGCGAGCAGTGTCCTGCTGATCGCAGTCAAGCCCCAGGACATCGCGGCGCTGCTCAACGAGATCGCGCCACACACCGAGGGTCAGCTCGTCATCTCCGTCGCGGCCGGCATCACGACCAAGCGGATCGAGGCCGGGCTGGCACCTGCGACCCCGGTCGTGCGGACGATGCCGAACACTCCGGCGCTGGTCGATCAGGCGATGACCGCGATCAGTGCCGGCGCGCACGCCACCGAGGAGCATCTCGTCGCCGCAGAGCGCGTGCTGGCCAGTGTCGGGCGGGTGATCCGGGTTCCGGAGTCCCAGCTCGACGCCGTGACCGCCCTGTCGGGCAGTGGACCCGCGTACTTCTTCTTCTTGGTGGAGGCGATGATCGACGCCGGGATCCTGCTCGGCCTGCCGCGTGCGGTAGCCGCTGAGCTGATCGTGCAGACGGCTCTGGGCTCGGCCACCATGCTGCGGGACACCGGCGAGCATCCCGTACAGCTACGGGAGGCGGTGACCTCACCCGGTGGGACGACGATCATGGCCATTCGGGAACTCGAACGGCATGGCGTACGGGCCGCTCTGCTGGCTGCCATCGAGGCCGCTCGGGACCGCTCGGTCGAACTGGGCAGGGCCGACGACTGATCGGTGAGCGGCCGGGCGAAGCCGTGGCGCTGAGTGGCCGGGGTCAAGCAGCGCGTCGGATCAGCGCATCACGCGCAGGTCACGCTTGGTTTCCGTTTTCCCTCAGCTATCGCTTCTGTCACATGGGTACCGCTAGTGTCACGCCAGCACGTGCGCGTCAGCCGGAGGGGAAGCCGGCCGCCCGACACGTGGGCGAAGGTTCGGTGAACAAAACACTATGGCCTCTCAACCCGGATCGGGTTCAGCCGGAGCTCGCGCACGCAGCGGCTCCGGTGATTCCGCAGTTCCGCGCCGCTCGGCTGCGCCCGCCCGTCGTGGGGATCGCCAAACTGACGACGAACCGCGCACGATCGGTGAGAACTCCTTCGGCGGGTTGTCCTCGGTCGCGTTCCTGACCGTGGCCGAGGTGGCCAGCCTGATGCGGGTGTCGAAGATGACCGTCTACCGGCTGCTGCACTCCGGAGAATTGGCCGGCGTGCGGGTTGGGCGATCCTTCCGCGTTCCCGAGTCCGCCGTGCATGCCTACCTGCGGGACGCCTTCAACGACACCGCCTGACGCCGTCGCACCCAAAGCCGTCCGGCTCGGTTCAGCGGGAGGTCGCCCGGTATCGCCGTACCCCCAGCGGGGCGAAGACAGCGATGAACACAGCCGTCCAGATCAGGTTCAGTATGATCGGATGCTCGGACGGGAAGCTGTTGGTGGCGAAGGGATTCGGGTTTCCCCAGAGTTCCCGCAGGGCGGCGGTGATGGCGCTGACCGGGTTCCAGTCCGCGACCGGCTGCAGCCAGCCGGGCAGCGTCTGCAGCGGAACGAAAGCGTTGGACAGGAAGGTCAGCGGGAAGATGGCGGTGAAGGCCACCTGCTGTCCCACCTCCACGGTCGGGACGAGCAGGCCGAGCCAGACCCCGACCCACGACATCGCATAGGCGAACA
Organism: Actinomycetota bacterium; assembly: GCA_030860305.1. The sequence goes on along the minus strand of JALZIL010000270.1, from coordinate 15,628 downwards.
ACAGGGCCAGCCCGACGCCGGCCAGGAACCGGGCGACCCCTTCGTGCACCCGCCACCCGACGGCAATGCCGGAGAGCATCAGGACGATGAGGATGCCGAGGTTGTAGACGACGTCGGAGACCGTCCGGCCGGTCAGGAACGCCGACCGCGACATCGGCAGGGACCGGAACCGGTCGATCAGGCCCTTGGCCATGTCGTCGACCATGCCGATTGCCGTCGTCGCGGCGGCGAAGGCGAGAGTCTGGGCAAAGATGCCCGGCATCAGGAACTCTCGATACGAGCCGCCGCCCGGTAGCGGGATCGCCCCACCGAAGACAAAAGCGAAGAGCAGCACGAACATCACCGACTGCAAGATCGCGAAGATGGCCAGTTCGGGGATCCGCGGAATTCGTTTCAGGTTGCGCCAGGTCACGACCAGCGCGTCGGATAGCGCCGAGCCGCCGTCCGACTCGTCCTCGACGGTCGAGTCGACTGTGCTCGCCGTACTCATGCGGTCCTCCCAGCTGCAACAGGTGTCTCGGCGATGGCATCCGGCTGCTCTGCGGCATGCCCGGTGAGGCTCAGGAACACATCGTCGAGGGTCGGCCGTCGGAGCCCGACATCGTCGATCGTGATTCCGGCCTCGTCCAGCGCGCGGATGACGTTGACCAACTGAGTGGCACCACCGGCTGCCGGAGCCGTCAGCCGCCTGGTGTGTTCATCCACCGCTGCCTCGGCCAGGCAACAGTCGGATACCACCCTCAGTGCCGCCCCGAGTTGGGCCGGGTCATGGACGACGACCTCGACGCGCTCCCCGCCGACGGTCGACTTGAGTTCGTCGGCGGTCCCCCGGGCGATGATCTTGCCCGCGTCCACGACGGCGATGGTGTTTGCCAGGGCATCGGCCTCTTCGAGGTACTGAGTCGTCAGCAGCAGAGTGGTCCCCTGCCGCACGAGGCCGCGGATCACGTCCCACATGCCGATCCGGCTGCGCGGGTCCAGTCCCGTTGTCGGCTCGTCGAGGAAGAGCAGTCGAGGATGGCCGATCAGCGCCGAGGCAAGGTCGAGGCGCCGGCGCATACCGCCGGAGTACGTCTTCGCCGGCCGGTCGCCGGCTTCGCTCAGGTCGAACTGATCGAGCAGTTCGTCGGCCCGAGCCCGTGCGGTCGGGCTGGCGATCTGGTAGAGCCGGCCGAACATCCAGAGGTTCTCCCGGCCGGTGAGGTTCTCGTCCACGGCGGCGTACTGGCCGGACAACCCGATCTTGCGTCGCAAGCGCTGAGCGTCGGTGACGACATCGAGGCCCAGCACCGTGGCCCGCCCGGCGTCGGGCCGCAGCAGGGTCGCCAGGATCCGGACGGTGGTCGTCTTTCCCGCCCCGTTGGGACCAAGCAGTGCGAGAACGGTGCCTTCCTCGACCTCCAGATCGAGCCCGTCCAACGCACGGACCTCTCCGGAGCGTGACTTGTAGATTTTGGACAGACCCTCCGCCACGATCGCGGGCGCCGATGGTCGCGCTGCTGAACTCATCTGCGGTTGCCTTGCCACGGGGTCGAGAGGTTCGAGACGGTCATGTGGTCAGGCTAGAAGCTCACGTGGACGTGAGGTCAAGTGGGATTTCGGTCAGCGGCCGGCTCGATCCGAAAGCCGACCTCCACGCTCGCGCTGAGCCGGATCTCGGCCGCGCTGAGCTCGATCGTCGGTTCGGATGCCAGTTCGGCGTCGGCTTGGAAACTCAAGGATCTGGCCAGTCCCGGCGGCTCGGTCCGGATCCCCGGCTCGCGAACGAAGGCGACCCCACCAACCGAGAGCCCGAGCCCGTCGGCGTACTGCTCGGCCCGCTGCCGCGCGTCCCGGGCGGCCTCGCGTCGGATCTGGGCATGCACCGGGTTGTCGTCGACAAGTTCCCAATCCGGGCCGCTCACTTCCACCGACGCCGCGTCGTAGAGCGCTCGGATCAGTGCCCCGGCCTGAGCCGGGTCCACGATCGTGATTCGTACGCCCCGCTCGCCGACGTGTCCGTCGATCACGGTACGACCGGACTCCGGATGCCAGTAGGAGTTCGGCCGGATCGAGAGCGCAACGGTAGAAGTGCCGGAGATGATCGAGACAAAGCGATCCAGGACCTCGTCGGTCCTGGTGGTCAGTTCGGCCAAGGCGCGCTCCGACTCAGCGGCGCTCGGCTGTTTGACCCTGGCCGTGACGACGAGAACTCCGCGATCGGCGGCACACGTCCGGGTGGCCGTCCCGCGGACAACGATCAGTTCTTCCATCCGCACAGTCTTTCGCAGCCAGCCAGTTTCACCGACCGGTACCCTCAGCGGTAGTTCGCCAATCGAGGAAAGTATGAGGTTGCACGCAATGGGTTCGGTCATCAAGAAGCGCCGCAAGCGCATGGCCAAGAAGAAACACCGCAAATTGCTGAAGAAGACGCGCGTACAGCGTCGGAACAAGAAGTAGCCACCACGCCGGCGGGCTCCAACGTGGCACCGAAGGTCGTGCTCGTCACCGGCGTGAGTCGTTACCTCGGTGGCCAGCTGGCCGCGGCGCTGGCCACTGACCCGAGGATCGAGCGAGTCATCGGGCTTGACTCGGTCCCACCCTCATCGGAGCTGCCGCCGTCGTCGAGCCGGGTGGAGTTCGTACGGGCCGACATCCGTAATCCGCTCATTGCCAAGGTGATCAGTTCGGCTGAGGTCGACACGGTCGTGCACATGAACATCGGCACCGCCCCGGGTGGCGCCGGTGGGCGGACGTCGATGAAAGAGCTCAACGTGATCGGCACGATGCAGTTGCTGGCCGCCTGCCAGAAGGCCGACACGGTACGTCGCTTGGTGGTCAAGTCCACGACGACGGTGTACGGCTCGAGTTCACGTGACCCAGCGCTGTTCACCGAGGACATGAACGCCCGGGCTGTGCGGTCCTCGGGCTATGCCAAGGACTCCCTCGAGATCGAGGGCTATGTACGAGGGTTTTCCCGTCGGCGTCCCGACGTGTCCATGGCTGTGTTGCGCTTCACCAACTTCATCGGGCCCACCATCGACTCGATGCTCACGAGATACTTCTCGATGCCCTTGGTGCCAACGGTTCTGGGGTTCGATGCGCGGGTTCAAATGCTGCACGAACAGGACGCCCTGGAGGTCCTCCGCTTGGCCACCGTGGGCAGCTACAACGGCACCGTCAACGTCGGTGGGGAAGGAGTCCTCCTTCTGTCCCAAGCGATTCGGCGCGCAGGTCAGATTCCGGTGTCGGTGCCTGCGCCATTCGTCGGATCGCTGGGCGGCCTCCTGCGCCAGACCGGGATCGCCGACTTCTCTCCGGAACAGTTGCGGTTCTTGAACTTTGGCCGGGTCGTCGACACCACGAGGTTGATCGACGACTTCGGGTACCGGCCGCGCTTCACGACGGCGGAAGCGTTCGCGGACTTCTGTGCCCAGCTACGGCCGGTGATCGACCCGGCTCGGATTCGCGCGATCGAGCGCAGGCTGCTTCGAGCCGCCACGCTGAACCGGATCCAGGAGCCGGTCGATGCCTGAGGCTCGGATCATCCCGCTGCCGCACGTGGCAGCGGAGCCGGAAGCGGAGCTGAAAGCGGAGCCCGGCCCCGAGGCCTCGACTGCGCAAGCGGATGGGGATCAGCGGCTGGCCCAGGCGCTGGCTTTCCTGCGACGTCGACTGACCGGCGACTACGAGGTCGACGAGTTCGGCTTCGACGAGGACTTCACCGATCATGTCTATCTCCCTGCACTACGGCCGCTCTACAAGTCGTGGTTCCGGGTCGAGACGTTCGGGATGCACAACATTCCCGACACCGGCGGTGCCCTGGTGGTGGCCAACCACTCGGGAACTGTTCCGATGGACGGGCTGATGACGGCCTTGGCGGTGCACGACGACCACCCCGCGAGTCGGCGGCTGCGGCTGCTCGGAGCGGACCTGGTCTTCACGCTGCCGCTGGTCGGGTCGATCGCCCGCAGGACCGGGAACACGTTGGCCTGCAATGCTGATGCCGAACGCCTGCTGCGCAACGGTGAACTGGTCGGGGTCTACCCGGAGGGGTTCAAGGGCGTCGGCAAGCCGTTCGCTGACCGATACAAGCTGCAGCGCTTCGGTCGCGGTGGGTTCGTGAGTGCGGCTATCCGCACCGGCGTTCCGATCATTCCGTGTTCGATCGTCGGTGCCGAGGAGATCTACCCGATGATCGGCAACCTCAAGGCGCTGGCCCGCGTAGTGGGGGTTCCCTACATTCCGGTGACGCCGACGTTCCCGCTGCTGGGCCCGCTGGGTCTGATCCCGCTGCCGTCCAAGTGGCTCATCGAGTTCGGCGAGCCGATCCCCACCACCCACCTCGGCACCGCCGCGGCCGACGACCCGATGCTGGTCTTCAACCTGACCGACGAGGTCCGCGAAACCATCCAGCAGTCGCTCTACAGCCTGCTGATGCAACGTGGCTCGGTCTTCTCCTAGTCCCGGGTTCTCCTGGTCGCGCCGTTTCTAGACCGGTCCTGCGCCGAGCGGATCCTGCACCCGCAGACCGGGAAAGCGGGCGAACCCTCGGTCGCGGGTGACCCAGGTTGCTCCTTGTTCCAAGGCCAAGGCGGCCAGATAGGCGTCTGGTACGTCGTTGGCACGCGCCCGAGTCTGGGTCATGAGACGCTCGAAGATGGACCAGTGCCGGGGTCCTGCTCGAACCGCAACGGCTGTGGGCGCTGCGCGCAGTGCGGCGCAGAAGTCCATCGCCTGTTCCGGAGTCGACGGCTGTCCGAAGATTCGATGATTCGTCGTGATCCGGACCAGGCTGGAAAGCACCAGTTCGGATATACCCACGGGCTCCTCGCCAGTCAGACGGGCGCTCAGCCACTGCGACAACGGCACATGATGCTCGGCGTCGCGGCGCATCGCGCAGATGCAGACGTTCACATCAGGCAGCAGCATCCGGCCTCACGAACGCCTACCTCATGCTCCGGTGTTGTCCTGCAGCAATTCAGCCATGCCGTCTCGGTCCTCGAGGTCCACCCCCGGGCGGAGCCCGCCCGCCCCATGACTGGGTAACGCGAACTCGGCGGCTGGCCGGACATCGGCGTCCCCGGCAAGCAAGCGTCTCAGGGCGTCCTCCAGTACGGACCCGATGGTCCTATTGCCACGGGCCGCGATCTGCTTGACCTCTGCGAGCAGGTGAGCGTCGATATTCACCGTCGTTCGCATCCAGGCATCATAACATCACTGGTCTACATCATCGTGCATGCCTGAACTCCGTGACCGCTGCGGTGCTCAGTAGCGATAGCGGCGCCGTACGGCGAGCGCGCCGGCGATGGCTCCGCCCAGCGCGCCGGCCGCCAGGGCGCTCGGCAGGCCCACCTGCGCGGCCTTGCGGCCGGTCCGGAAGTCCCGGATCTCCCAACCCCGCGCCCTGGCGATCGCCTTGAGTTCGGAGTCAGGGTTCACCGCCACCGGGCGGCCGACCATCGAGAGCATCGGTACGTCGTTCGCCGAATCGCTATAGGCCGCGCAGCGCGCCAGATCCAGCCCCTCACGTTCGGCCAGCGCGCGGATCGCCACCGCCTTGGCCTCACCGTGCATCGGCTCGCCGACCAGCCGACCGGTGTAGATCCCGTCCTCGATCTCCGACACGGTCCCCAGCGCGCCGGTGAGTCCGAGCCGATGCGCGATCAGCGAGCCCAACTCGATGGGTGTCGCCGTGATCAGCCAGACCCGCTGTCCGACATCGAGATGCTGTTGGGCCAGCGCCCGGGTGCCGGTCCAGATCCGGTCAGCCATCGACTCGTCGTAGATCTCCTCACCGGCACTCACGATCTCCTCGACCGTACGACCGGCCACAAAGGTCAGCGCGTTGTCCCGGACGGCGCGTAGGTCGTCGGGATTCTCGGTACCGGCGATCCGGAACTTCGCCTGTTGCCAGACGAAGACGGCCACGTCGCGGCTGGTGAAGTATTTGCGGGCGGCCAAACCCTTGGCGAAGTGGTAGATGGACGCGCCCATCATCATTGTGTTGTCCACATCGAAGAACGCCGCTCCCGTGAGATCGGCGGGCACATCGAGTGCGGCCTCGACTTCGGCAGCTGCGGCGGCCGCGTAGCCAGCCAGCTCAGCACGTTCCTCGCCGACATCTCGGCGGCCTACCCAGGGCGGTCGGGGCATCGTCGTCAGCCTAGCCGTGCAGCCGGCTCACCTTGCTGTTCACCTGGCTGGGGTAAGCACACTGCTGGCACTGTGCGCGTGGCTCAGCCGCCCAGACCGACGCAGACTCCGCCAATGATGATGCCGGGGATCTCGATCCCCAGGAAACCGATGAGCACGCACGGGTCGCCCTCGTTCGGCCCCGACTCCGGAGGTGGTGTCGGGTCCGGCGGAATTCCGGGTCCCGATGGCTCGGGCGGAAGTGGGATCGGAATGGGGACTGGGATCGGGATCGGCAAGGGGTTCGGGCTCGGGCTCGGGCTCGGGCGCGGGTCAGGTCCGGGGCTGGGACGGGGGCCAGGCCCCGGCTGGGGTCCCGGGGCTGGCTCAGGAGCCGACCCAACCGGTGGGTCGGTTTCCCGGGTCGACGTGTCCGGCGGAACAGCGGGAGTGGTCGACGCCCCTGAGGTGCTCGGTGTGCTTGCGCCTCCGGAACCGCTGGTGGGCCTGGTGGCCGAAGGTGAGCCGGTGTCCTCGGAGTCGGTGCACGTCGCACAAGGCAACGGGCCGAGGTCATCCGAACTTGCCGTCTCCGAGCACTCACAACTGATGGACTCGGCAAGGATTTCCAGCCGCTGCACGACTCGCCGCAACAAGTCCTTGGACTCACCGGCCCGGGGGCGGGCGTCTTCGGGCATCCGCTCGGACATCCGGTCGAGGGTGGTGAACTGGTCGACTCCCCACTGACCGATGAACTGGAGCATCGGAAGATCGGCATGGTCCACGGCCGCCGTGGTCAGTGCAGTCGTGCCGCCGGCGGTCTGCGCGTCCATCGTTTCCATGGTGGCGATCAGCAGGCCCGCGATCGCAGCCCCGTCGCCGTCCGCAGCTTGTACGCCCGAGCCGGTGACACTCACGCCGGCGGGTTCGTCCAGGAGCTGGACGATCTCCTCCATCCGCGTGCTGGCCAAGCTGAGCAGAACTCGGCCCTCCTCCTGCTCACTTCCGGCCAGGACCAGCCGGGCTTGTTCGGTGCTGCGTTTGAGGGCGTATAGGGTGTCGCCGGGTATCGCGTTCTGCGCGAACAGGGCGAGCACGCCGAAGGCGGCGATCAGGACGCTGAGTCCAGCCAGTCCGGTGAGCAGCCGCCGACGCGGGGTGAGCCGCGCCAGCCCCGCCAATGGCCCGGCCGAACCGGCGCCCTGGGCGGCGGGTGCGGAATGCCGCGCTCGGTGGCGTCCTGAATCGGCTGGTGTGGCGACCGAGCTGGGACGGACGGCAGCCATGGCCACCAAGCGCTGACGCTGCCGGATCCGGGTCAGCTCACTCGGCCTGACGTCGAAGTCGAGAGTGCGCAGGGCTGACACGAGGGCAAGGAGCTCAGCGGTCCCGCCGCTTGTTGGCCGCTGCGAGGGGTGGTGGCCGTCCACGTGCTCAGCGAAAAGCTCTACACCCGACAGCGGCGCGGCTGACAACGGCGACTCCGACAACGGCATGTCGATCCACCTCCCCCCGATTCTTGCCTGTACAACGACACTGCCCGGCTAGTCGTTACGGGGTCTTGGCAGATATTCCGGAATCCGAGCAAGCCACTCATGTTCAGCGCAGCCCCTCGGGAAGCAGTTTGGCCAGCCGCCGAACGGCTCGATGCTGCAGGGCCTTGATCGCCCCGTCATTGCGCTCCATTGCCAGCGCCGTCTCGCTGACCGAGAGGCCCTGCAGGAAGCGCAACACGATGCACTCCTGCTGTTCCGGGCTGAGCTGCTTGACACACATGAGCAACTCAGCATGGGTCAGATCGGCGATGACCGAGTCTTCAGGGCCCTCGGTGACCTGGTCCGCATCGCGCATGTCGGCTGCGGTCACCTCGAGTTTGTACCGGCTCGACTTGATGTGATCGCGGATGATGTTGCGCGCGATCGTGATCAGCCACGCGCCGACGTCACGGCCCCGGAAGCTGACACTGTCGATCCGACGCAGGGCACGAGTGAAGGTCTCACTCGCGAAATCCTCGGCAAGGTACCTGTCGTGAACGCGGAAGAAGATGTAGCGGAACACCATGTCGACATAGGCGTCATAGATGAGTCCGAACGCCTCGGCGTTACCCTCCTGCACCTGCTGGACCAGGGCCCAGACAGCACCGGGTTCGGCCGGCGGGCATTCGTCGTCCGGCGCCACGTCCCTGGCCTGGGTCGTCAGCTGGGCGGGGCCATTGTGGTGCCTTCCCGCGTCAATGGCCAAGCCTCCTCATCACATCGAGCCGGCGGGCCCGGATCAGGCGCGGCTTCCCGCCGCGTAGGAAACGTACTCACCGTTCGGGCTGGTGCCATAAATTGTCGCCGATTCGATATCACGCTCGTCGCACCTGCGGTCACCTTGCGTCGCGGCCTAGGGTTATCCGACCGTGGTCATCTTGGGTCCGCGGGGCGACATCGTCGGCCAGGGAGGACGAAGCGCTGATGCCCGAGTCCCGGAACAACGTCGCCGACCTCGTACGCGCAACCGCCCGCCGAGAGCCGCAACGACTGGCCTTGGTGGCCGACCCGACCAGCCGGCTGAACGTGGGGCAGGCAGGCAGCCTCACCTGGGCCGAGCTGGACGATCAGGTGGACGCGGCTGCAGGCGCCCTGGTCGAACGTGGGTTGCGCTACGGCGACCGCGTGGCGTTACGGATGCCCAACACACTGCACTTCCCGGTGGCCTACTTTGCGATCCTGCGCGCGGGGTTGGTCGTAGTACCGGTCAACCCCGCATACACCGCTCGGGAACTCGGCCACATTCTCTCCGACTCCGGGGCCCGGCTGATGATCGCCGCACCCGACCTGCCGGAGCCGGTCGGCCTGGACCACGTCGGGTACCCGGAGGAGATGGAGGTGCTCGTCGACCCACCCGGCCACGACCGGAGAACGGGTGTCGAGTTCGAGCCGGTGGGTGGCGGCGAGGACCTCGCGGTGCTGATGTACACCAGCGGCACCACCGGTGCGCCGAAGGGGGCGATGCTCCCGCATCGCGCCCTGTTGGCCAACCTCGACCAATGCTCGATGCTGCGGCCCGTACCGATGACGGGGGCCGACGTCGTACTCCTTGCCCTTCCGCTTTTCCATGTCTATGGCCTGAATGCCGCCCTCGGGATGCTGGCACGCACTGGTGCCACCGGCGTCCTCATGGAGCGCTTCGACGTGGCGAGGAGTCTGGCGGCCATGGCCGATCGGCGCGTGACCAACGTCCCAGGTGCCCCACCGATGTATGTGTCCTGGCTGGCTCAGGCCGATCGCGGACAGTTGGCTCGAGCCTTCGCCGACGTACGGCTGGCCACCTCCGGGGCGGCCCCGCTGCCAGCAGATGCACTCTTTGCGATGCGTGAGCTGGGTGTGCCGGTGCACGAGGGCTACGGCTTGACCGAGACTGCTCCAGTGCTGACCTCGAGCCTGGCCACCGGACGGATCAAGGCCGGTTCGATCGGTCAAGCCATTCCAGGCGTGGGACTGCGGCTCGGCGATGAAAACCGCCAACCCGGCGGCGACCCGGCCGTCGAGGCCGAAGACCCGGACGATCCCTTCGACGACCCCGAGGCCGATGACGGCGCGACCGGCGAGATCATCGTCCGCGGCGACAACGTCTTTCTCGGCTACTGGCCCGACGCCTCGGGAGGACCGGGGGCCGACGGCTGGTTCCCGACCGGCGACGTGGCCTACCGCGACGCCGACGGCGACCTGCATCTGGTCGACCGCCGTCGGGATCTGATCCTGGTCAGCGGCTTCAACGTCTACCCCCGCGAGGTCGAACTCGTGTTGGTCGGCCACCGGCAGATCGACGAGGCGGCCGTCCTGGGCGTGCAGAACCCGGGAACCGGAGAAGAAGTCCGGGCGATTGTGGTGCTCTCCCAAGGTGCCGAGCTGACCGAGGACGAGGTGCGCCAGTACGCGGCGACTCAGCTGGCCCGGTTCAAGTGCCCGACCTCGGTCGAGATCGTGGACGAGCTACCGCACTCGATCACCGGCAAGGTCAGCAAGGCGCGGTTGCGAGAACTCGGCTTTGCCGATATCCGACCCGAGCCGATCAGGTCGGCCTGAGCGCCTCCGATCGTGGCCAGGCCCGACGAGCGAGGCAATCCGCGGGTACGGCTCTACTCCCGGCCGAACTGCCATCTGTGTGACGTTGCCCGGACCGACCTGCAGCGGATCTGCGCGGAGCTCTCGGTCGGGCTCGAGGAGATCGACGTCGACACCGATCCGGGTCTTCGCGCCGACTACGGAGACCGGGTCCCGGTGATCATGGTGGACGGTCAGGAGCACGGCTACTTCCAGGTGGAGGAGGCACGACTGCGGACCGCCTTGCGTTGACCACGCTCAAGCTGCGTTCCCTGCTCGCCTCCGCGCTCGTTCCTCGCTGTCGGCTTCGGTCACTTTGTTCTTACGTTCACAAGCGGTTACCGTGGGTCGTCCGATCCCGCCATTAGCACAGGAGTTTCCGTGAGTGAGCGTCGGCCCGGGGAGATTCCCGAGGCGACCGTGGCCCGTCTGGCCGTCTACTTGCGAGTTTTGACCGGTCTGGTCGACGCCAGCACGGTCATAGTGTCCTCGGAGGAACTCGCCGCCATCGCCGGGGTCAACTCGGCGAAGTTGCGCAAGGACCTGTCCTATCTCGGTTCGATCGGCACCCGCGGGGTGGGCTACGACGTCACGCTGCTGCGGGAGAAGATCGCCAGTTCGCTGGGCTTGACTCAACGGCGTACCTGCGTGCTGGTCGGTGTCGGGAACCTAGGTCACGCCCTGGCCGGATATCCCGGGTTCTCCTCGCGCGGTTTCACCTTCGTCGGCTATTTCGATGTCGATCCGGGCCGTGTCGGCGACCCGATCGCCGACAGCAAGATCAGCGACATCTCCGAGCTAGAGTCCGTCGTGGAAGCCAATGGCGTGTCGATCGGCGTCATCGCTACCCCGGCAGAGGCGGCCCAGACCGTCTGCGACCGGCTCGTGGACGCCGGAGTCACCAGCATCCTGAACTTCGCGCCCTCGGTGCTCGCCGTCCCTGACAACGTCGATGTTCGAAAGGTCGACCTCGCCGCCGAGCTGCAGATCCTTTCCTTCCACGAGCACCGCAAGAGCCGCGGCCCGGGTGACGGTCTCGTGGAGTCGGTGGGCTAGCGCCATGTCCCTGTTGGTCATCGGTGTGTCGCACCGAAGTGCACCGCTGCACATCGTCGAGCGGGCCGCCGTCCCCGGAGAACGCGCGGCCGGTCTGCTGCGTGCGGTTCAGGCCGCCGAGCCGGTCAGTGAGGCCCTGCTGCTATCGACCTGCAACCGGGTGGAGGTCTACGCCGAGGTCAACCGGTTCCATGCCGCGGTCACCGAGATCGGCCGGCTGCTGGCCGAGCAGGTCGGGATCGAGCTCGCCGCACTCGTCGATCACCTGTACGTGCACTACGACGGGCCGGCCGTCTCCCACCTGTTCAATGTCGCCGCCGGTCTGGACTCCATGGTCGTCGGCGAGACTCAGGTTCTCGGTCAGTTGCGTGCCGCCTATGGCTTGGCCCAGGCCGAAGGCACGATCGGGCGCCGCTTGCATGCGGTGGTCCAGCGTGCGCTTCGTACCGGCCGGCGCGTCCAGGCCGAGACCGGGATCGCGCTGGCGGGTGCCTCACTGGTCAGCGTCGCCCTGGATGAAGCCGAAGGATTGCTCAGCCCCCTGTCCAGGGCCCGCACGCTCATCGTCGGGGCTGGGTCGATGGGCGCGTTGGCCGGAGCAAGCCTGCGCCGCCGCGGCGTTACGGCGATCACGGTCACCAGCCGCACCCGCGAGCATGCCGCGAAACTGGCAGTCACCCTCGAGGCCGACAGCGCCGATCTTGCCACCTTGGCCACGCAGGTCGCGGCCGCCGACTTGGTGGTGACCTGCACGGGCGCAGCCGGAACTGTCCTGGACACCGCGCTCGTGGCTGGTGCGCTGGCCGATCCGCCCGATCGTCGGCTGGTCATTCTCGACCTGGCGCTACCCCGCGACGTGGCCCTCGGCGTGGGCCACCTGGACCGCGTCGACCTGCTGGACCTCGCGCGACTGCAGGCTCTTGCCCATCTCGAGCCCGACGACCGCGACCTGTTCGACTCACGTGCCATCGTGACCGCAGAGGTGGCCGGGCTGCTCGCCGAGCAACGCGCGGACGAGGTGACACCGCTCATCTCGGCGCTGCGGGGCCGCGCCCGAGACGTCGTCGACGGTGAACTGCGCAGGGTTGCCGGGCGGCTGCCCGGACTCGACCCGACCGAGCTCGACGCCGTGGAGAACGCGCTGCGCCGGGTAGCCGACAAGCTGCTGCACCAGCCGACCGTACGGATCAAGGAACTTGTCGCCGGGCCGGCCGGAGCTTCCTACACCCCGGTGCTTCGGGCACTGCTCGGCCTCGACGCGGAGGCCGTCGATCTCGCCCAGGCGCTGTCGGTGGACGCCTCGCTGCCAGACCAGGACCGGCCGGAGTCACTGTCGGCGATCCTGCAGGACTACCGCGCATGACTTCTATCGACGACTCGGTGATCCGGCTGGGTACCCGGCCCAGCCGGTTGGCCAAGATCCAGGCCACGCTGGTGGCCGACGGGGTCCGCGCGTACGGCGGTCGCGAGGTCGTTGTGGTCGAGATCAGCACGCCCGGTGACGCCAGCAGCATGCCGATCAGCGAGTTCTCCACGGTGGGTGTCTTCGTGTCCAGTCTTCGGGCGGCGCTGCTTCGCGGCGACATAGATGTCGCCGTGCACTCGTACAAGGACCTGCCGACCGCGCCGCATCCCGGCTTGACGATCGCCGCCGTACCGCCCCGCGAAGATCCACGAGATGTGCTGGTGGCAAGAGCCGGGCAGAATCTGCTGGAGCTGGTCCCAGGATCGCGGGTCGGAACCGGATCACCGCGCCGCACTGCGCAGCTCAACGCGTTGCAACTGGGACTGGACGTGGTCGGGATCCGAGGCAACGTCGACACTCGGTTGTCGGCGGTGGCCTCGGGTGTCGTCGACGCGGTCGTGGTGGCCCGCGCGGGCCTGGCCCGGCTGGGCCGCCTGGACGAGGTGACCGAGACTCTCGACCCGATCCAGATCCTTCCGGCTCCGGCTCAGGGCGCCTTGGCCGTGGAGTGTCGCACCGACGACGCCGATGTAGTACGGGTGCTCAGCGCCCTCGATGACCCGGCCGCACGCGCTACGGTGACGGCAGAACGCGCGCTGCTGGCCACGCTAGAAGCGGGCTGTACTGCTCCGGTGGGTGCGTTGTGCGAGTTCGCCGAAGGTGAAGACGGACCAGAGTTGTTCCTTCGCGCCAACGTCACCGCGATCGACGGAAGCGCCGCCGTTCGATCCTCGGCGCTTCGATCCCCGGACGAAGCAGCCGAACTCGGGCGCCTGCTGGCAACCGAACTGCTCGACCTCGGTGCCGAGGACCTCCTCGGCACCTCCCCCACGACCGCCAGGTCATCCCAAGCGACTGGAAACAGTGCAGCTGACACCAATGCAGTAGGAATGAGGAACAGCTAATGAGTCGCGGGCACAAGTTCACCGGCCGCATCGTGATCGTCGGGGCCGGCCCCGGAGACGCCGATCTGCTCACCGCGCGGGCGAGCGCCGCGCTGACCTCGGCAGACGCGGTGCTGCACGACGCAGACGTCAGTACGGCTGTCGTGCAACGGCTGGCAGAGGCTCGACCGGACCTCGACCTGCATCCGGCCGTGGGTGACCCGGCCGAGGTGGCCAGGACGGCCGTTACCGCGGCCAAGGCCGGGCAGACTGTCGCCCGGCTGGTGGCGGGGGACCCGTTCACCAACGACGCGGTGGTCAAGGAGATCCTGGCGATCGCCCGTACCGTCGTGCCCTACGACGTCATCCCCGGCGTCGCGATCTCCACGGCCGTACCCGCCTATGCCGGCGTCCCGTTGGGCTCCACGCACACCACCGCGGACGTGCGTTCCGGGATCTCGGTGGCCGCCCTGGTCAACAGCCCGATGCCCTTGGTGCTACAGGCGACCGGCGAGATCGTGGCCGACACCGCCCGCGACCTGGTGGAGGCCGGACTGTCCGGATCCACCCACGCCTGCGTGACCGTCGACGGCTCGTTGTCCAGTCAGTACAGCCAGGTCGGATCGCTCGACGAGTTCGCCGCCGGAGCCTGGCCGAGCACGCGTACCGGCCCGGTGGTGGTCACGGTCGGTGCCGAGGTGGACAAGCGCTCGCGGCTTTCCTGGTGGGAGAGCCGGCCGCTGTTCGGCTGGCGAGTGCTTGTCCCACGGACGCGGGAGCAGGCCGGAGACATGAGTGAACGGCTGCGCTCCTATGGTGCGGTGCCCGTGGAAGTGCCGACGATCGCCGTCGAGCCGCCGCGCACACCGGCCCAGATGGATCGCGCCATCCGCGGCCTGGTCACCGGACGGTACGGCTGGATCGTTTTCACCTCGGTCAACGCGGTGCGGGCCGTACGCGAGAAGTTCGCTGAGCTCGGTCTGGATGCCCGCGCCTTCGCCGGCGTCAAGGTCGCCTGCGTCGGCGAGATGACCGCCGATGCGGTACGGGATTTCGGGATCACCCCGGAGCTGCTGCCCACCGGTGAGCAGTCGAGTCTCGGCCTGCTCGAGGACTTCCCGCCCTACGACGATGTTCTCGACCCGATCGACCGGGTCCTGTTGCCCCGGGCCGACATCGCGACCGAGACGCTGACCGCCGGTCTGCAGGAACGTGGCTGGGAGGTCGACGACGTGACGGCCTACCGGACCGTACGCGCGGCTCCGCCGCCGGCGGCCATCCGCGAGGCGATCAAGGGTGGTGGCTTCGACGCAGTGTGCTTCACCTCGTCCTCGACCGTGCGCAACCTGGTCGGGATCGCGGGCAAGCCCAACAGCCGTACGGTCGTGGCCTGCATCGGTCCGCAGACCGCAGCCACCGCAACCGAATTCGGGCTCCGGGTGGACGTACGGCCGGAGACTGCGGGGGTGTTGCAGTTGGTCGACGCGCTGGCCGAGCACGCGCTGGCCGAGCGGGACAACGGTGGTACCGGTGACGGCAGCGGCGGGGGCGGTCGGGACAACGGCCCCCCGCCGCGGACCCGTGGCCGTTCGGCGTCCCGAGGCTGAGTGCGGGGCGACTCGACCGGTGGTCTGGAGACGAGCAGCGCAGGAGATGTCCGGAGGGGCGGAGTTTCCGGTTGCCCGTGGGCGCCGGCTGCGCGGTGCTGCAGCGTTGCGGCGTCTGGTCGCCCAGACCAGCGTCGGGCCGTCGGACCTCGTGCTTCCGCTGTTCGTCAAGGAGGGGATCGACGAGGCGGCTGCGGTGGCATCGATGCCGGGGGTCGTCCAGCACACGGTCGAGTCGCTGCGCAAGGCGGCGCACGACGCGGTGCAGGCCGGTGTCGGTGGGTTGTTGCTCTTCGGCATCCCGTCGGTCAAGGACGCCTCCGGGTCACAGGCTGACGCCGACGAGGGCATCGTCAACGTCGCCCTGCGTGCCCTGCGATCCGATCTCGGCGACTCGACGGTGCTGATCGC
>JALZIL010000249.1 GCA_030860305.1 Actinomycetota bacterium | reverse complement strand
CCTCGAGTTCGTCGAGGTGTCCGCGGACGACCCTCGCAGCATCGAACTCATCGGAGAGGTGCAAGCGGTCTACCGGCGCCTGTACGGCAGCAAGGACGACTCACCCATGTCCTCGGCTGAGTTCGAGCCCCCGTCGGGGACATTCCTGTTGGCCATGGAGGCGGAGGGTCACCCGATCGGCTGCATCGGGCTGCGCCGCCACGAGGAGCACGTCGCGGAGATCAAGCGGATGTACGTCCGGCCCGCGTACCGCCGGCAGGGATACGCCCGGGCCTTGTTGATAGCTGCAGAGGATCGCGCTCGGCTGCTGGGTTACACCGCGATCGTGCTCGAGACCGGACAGGTGCAGCCGGAGGCAATGGCGCTGTACGAGAGGCACGGCTACCGGCCGATTCCCGGCTTCGGGCACTACCAATGCGCCCCTGGGAGCCTCAGCTTCGGCCGGGACCTGTGATCTAGCCAGCCAGCGCGTCCAGCCGCTTCGCGAGATCGATCGCGTTGTACGGCGCATGCACCTTCACGTCGTTGTCGAAGTAGACGTAGACATCGCGCGGTCTGCCGTCCGCCGTCGCTTCGCCGCTGCGCCAACCGTGGATCAGGCCGGCCCACCGATCCAGCGCTACATCGGAGTAGCCGCTCACGTACAGCTCCTCGTCCCCGTGCAGCCGGACGTAGCCGAAATCGGAGGTGACGGTCTCCAGAAGTGGCCATTTCCCGGCAGTGTCGGCTACCACGATCGCGATGTCGTGTTCTCTCAGCAGGGGCAGAAACTCAGGCGCCCGGTAGCTCTCGTGCCGTACCTCCACAGCGTGTCGTAAGGGTCGCTCCTCGTCGGTGGTCGTCCAGGACCGGTCGGCCAGCCGTTCGTCATGCCGCTGCGCCAGCGCCGCCGCTTCCGTCGTCGTACGAGGCAGGAGATCGAAGAATTCGCTGAGCCGGTCTGGTTCGTAGCCCAGATTGGGCGGGAGTTGCCAGAGCAGTGGACCGAGTTTGTCGGCGAGGGCCAGTACGCCCGAGCCGAAGAAGTTCGCCAGCGGGATGTCGACGTCGCGCAGCTTCTTCATGTGCGTGATGAACCGGCCCCCCTTCACGGAGAACACGAACTCACCGGGTGTCTCCGCGCGCCACCGCTGGTAGCTCTCCGCCCGCTGCAGCGCGTAGAAGGATCCATTGATCTCGATGCTGGACAGTCGACTCGCGGCGTACTCGAGTTCCCGCCGCTGGGCGAGGCCCTTCGGGTAGAAGGTGCCGCGCCACGGCTTGTAGCGCCAGCCGGAGATGCCGACGTACGCACGTCCGATCACCGGGGGCACCGGGTCGCAGCGTCCAGCTCGCGAGTGAACAGGACCTCGGCACCGACCGGTCGGTATCCGGCGGCCAAGAAGGCGCGCACCGAGGCGACATTGGCAGGGTGGACCTGCGCCCAGAGCAGAGCATCCGGGGGTGCCAACGCGCTCCCTTGCTCAGCCAGCGTCCGTCCAATGCCGGCGCCGCGACATGCCGGTTCGACCTCGATGCTGATCTCCCAGCGACCGGCCAGTCCCCGGCCGAGGGTCACCAGGCCGCCGGGCACCGTGGCCACCGTGACCTCGTCGCGATAGCGCAGTGCCCTGTCAACGCGTGGATGGTTCAGCGCTGCTGGATTCGTCGCAACGGCCATCTGAACTGTGCCGCTGTGCACCCCAAGCCTGCCGGCCACCAGCAGGGTGTCCTGCCCGCCGGGCTTGGCGTCGAGGTGCTCACCGAGTACCGCCAGGAAATCGGGTTTCATCGGTCGGGTCATCTCCGAGTCGCCCAACTGCGAGTTCAACCACTGCGGGTCGACGTCGGCGGCGATCAGGTGGTGTGCGGTGAACCCGAGAACCGCGGCGACGGCCCTGCCCGCAGGTGCAGGTAGCAGGGTCACCGCGCCGTCGGCTGGCAGCGATCGACCCCGACCTATCCGCTCGAGGAGTTCGGCCAGATCAGTCACAGCGTCATCCAACTCGGCAATGCCCCGGGTGACCGGCGAGGGGTGCCGATAGACCGGCGGGCCTCGTCGATCGGTCGCCTCATGTCCGTAGGTCTACTCATGTCGCATGCGTAACCAGACGGATCCGGATGCCGATACCTCAGGCCAAGGTCGAGT
Source organism: Actinomycetota bacterium (assembly GCA_030860305.1). The sequence continues at coordinate 992 of JALZIL010000249.1, read as the reverse complement.
GATGGACACCTCCGCTTCCGCTGTCATCGTCGCTTGCCCGACATGTGGCACCGCTCTGCCCGGCTGGACCGGCCCCGGACCGGCCTGCCCGAACTGCGGTCTGCCGGCCGCCGTGCACGCCGGGTACGTCGTTGCCCGGATCGACGCGACCCTCGTCGAGTTCCGAGCCGATCGGGACCGGCTGTTGGACACGTTGCGCGGGTTGGCCCCCCATCACCGTCCGATTACCCGAATTGACGTCGCCGTGGGTCACGACAACACCGCGGTCCCGGCCGTAGCACGGACCGATTCCGATCTGCTGGAGCACAGATTCAAGCCGGTCCCCGAGCCAGGACCGGGATCCGGGCCTCCCCCGGGAAGCTTCCCGGGACCGCTCGCCCCGCCGGCCCAACGACAGAGGCGACCACGACGACTGAGCCCACAACAGCTCCTGCTCGGCACGGGGGCGGTGCTGCTGGTCAGCGCCGCAATCGCCTTCGTCGCAGTTGCCTGGGGTCAGCTTGGGCTGGCCGTGCAGGCGACCGCTCTGGCGGTAGTGACCGGATCGGTGTGTGCGGCGTCCGTCGCTGCTGCTCGGCGTGGATTGCAGACGACCGCGGAAGCGTTGGCGATGGCCGGTATCGCCCTCGTCGTGGTCGACCTTGTTGCCGCGCGCATCAAGGGACTGGTGGGGTTGGACGAACTTCCGGGTCGGGCTCATGCAGCCCTGACACTCGGTGTGATTATCGTGCTCGGCCTAGCGCTGCACCGGGCCGCCAGAACCACACTGACCTGGCCGATCGGCGCGCTGGTCGCGGCCCAGCCGCTGGCCTTTCTCGCCCTGCCGGAGCGCACGCCGGTACTGCTCGTTGCCACAGCTCTACTCGTGACCGCGTTCAACGTCACCGTGGTCCGCAACACACGTGCGGGTACGCCGGGGACGGCAGGCGCGGCGATTGGATTCGCCGGCCTGTGGTGGCTGGCGGGAAACGCTCTCGCTGCGGTCACTGCTT
>JALZIL010000413.1 GCA_030860305.1 Actinomycetota bacterium | reverse complement strand
CGGCGTAGCTCGGGACGATCACGCCAGAGTCCGGCGAGCTTCCCGACCATCCCGGACTCGCGGGCAGCACCTCCGCCGATCGCCATCCGCTCGTTCATCAACGTGCCCTGGGCCACGGCCCAGCCGTTGCCCTCCTCGCCCAGCCGCGCGGAGTCCGGTACCCGTACGTCGGTGAAGAACACCTCGTTGAATTCCGCCTCGCCGGTGAGCTGACGAAGTGGCCGAACTTCCACCCCGGCAGTGGTCATGTCGGCGACGAAGTAGGTCAGGCCGCGGTGTTTCGGGACGTCGGGGTTGGTGCGGGCCAGCAAGATTGCCCACTTCGCGGTGTGCGCGAACGAGGTCCAGACCTTCTGGCCGGTCACGATCCAGTCGTCCCCGTCGCGGATCGCCCGGGTGGCCACCGCGGCAAGATCCGACCCGGCTCCTGGCTCGGAGAACAGTTGGCACCAGATGTCCTCACCGGTGAAGACGGGGCGTAGTAAGGCCTTTCGCTGCTCATCGGTTCCGAATTCGAGAATCGTCGGTGCAGCCATCCCGTACCCGATGACGTTGTCTGCCTGTGCCGTGCCCGGAGCTCCTAGTCGGGCGAACTCCTCCTCGACGGCGATCTGCGCGGTCCGCGGCAGGCCCAGCCCGCCGAGGCCCTTCGGGAAATGCACCCACGCCAGCCCGGCATCGAACCGGGCACCGAGGAAAGTCCGGCGGTCACCGCTTCCATGCTCGGCGACGAGGTCCTCGATCCGACTCGAGAGCTCAGCGTTGTCCATCCACGAGCCCCTTCTCGGCCGGACGCCAGCGCGGGACCGGTCCGTCGGCATTCTCGACGACCAGGCGACGGGCAATGAGTTCGAGCAGGTGGGCGTGCGTTTCGCCCAGCGCAGCCCGGCGCATCTGGTCGGCCAGCCCGAACCAGCCGCGCTTCCAGGGCTGACGGCGGGCCACCTCATAGGTCGTCAGATCCGGCTCGGCCACGAGGGTGTCGAGTATCTCGCCCAGCCGCTCCTCGTGATGAAACAGCAGTTCCTCGACCCGCTCGCGAAGTTTGGCGATCGGTTCGACGTGCGCCGGCAGAGCGCGATCCACGTTCAGATCGCCGGCTGCGCGCAGTGAGTCGAGATAGGCCCCCAAGGGGTTGCTGAGCAGCGATCCCATCGTGTTGATGTTCGGTGAGATCTTGGCCAGCACATGGTCCCCGGAGAACAGCACGTCCCGACCGGGCTCGAGGAAGCACACGTGTCCGTCGGTATGGCCGGGCGTGTGCACGGCCACGAGCTGGAACCCGGGGACGTCCGGCACGACCTCGCCATGGGTCAACTCCCGGTCGGGCAGGCCGGCCATCATCATCCCCAAGGCGACTTCCTTGACCTCCAGCCAGGACTCGACGTCCTGCGCCGCGGCGCCCATGGTGGCCAGCCAGGCCAGACCCCTGTCGAAGCGCTGTTGCGCCTCGGCTCGGTCACCGGCAAGCATGTGCCGGTCGGCCGGATGGAGAGCGACCCACGCTCCGGAGATCTCGCGCAGTCGCGGCGCGAGGCCGTAGTGGTCGGGATGGGCGTGGGTGACCAGCACCCCGCGTACGTCCCGCGGACTCGAACCCATCGCGGCCAGCCCCTCGATGAGTGCGTTCCACGGCTCGTCGTCGTCCCACCCTGCATCGATCAGGACCAGCCCGCCCGGAACCTCGAGCGCGTACGGAACGACGTACCGCAGCGGGTTCCCGGGCAGCGGTACGGGCAGCGACCAGATCCCCTGACCGAGGTCCGCGGCGGGAGGAACCGGGATGTGCGCGGGCACGGCCGGGGGTTCACTCATCGTTGCCATGCATAACACAACGCCGTGGGTCGGTGCCTGGTGACGTTGCGCACTGGCTTACCGTCGGACAGACATTCCGAGGCAGACGAGGTGGGTACGGTGCGTCCGAAGACGGTCGCGCTGCTCGCCGTTGTCGCGACCGTAGCTGTGGCCCTGAACCTTCGTCCGGCCGTCGTGGCGGTGTCCCCGTTGCTGGACACGATCCGTGATGACACCGGCCTGTCGGCGCCGTTGGCCGGGCTGCTCACCACCCTTCCGCTGATCTGTTTCGGCGTCTTCTCCCCGGTCGCACCGCGCCTGGCCAGGCGGATCGGCCTCGAATGGGCAGTCGGCGCCTCCCTGGTTCTGCTGGTTCTCGGCATCCTGTTGCGGCTGGTCACACCGGTGACTGCCCTGTACGCCGGCAGCATTCTCGCCGGCGCCGGCATCGCGATCGCCAACGTGCTGATGCCCGCCTTCGTCAAACGCGAGTTCAGCCAACACCCGAGCGGGATCCTGGGCGTCTACACCGCAGCCCTGAACATCGGAGCGGCCGCGGCCGGGGGACTGACGGTGCCGATCGGCACAGCCCTGGCGTTGGCGTGGCGTCCGGCGCTGGCTTTCTGGGTGGTGCTGGCCGGGCTGGGGTTCGCCCTGTGGCTGCCGATCCTGTTGCGCAGCAGGCGGATCCGCGCTGCACGACCTGAGCCCAGCGATGCCGATAGGGAGCTGGCCGAAGCAGAGGACATCCGCGGATTCGTCCTTCTCCGCTCTCCTGTGGCCAGGCAAGTCACCGGATACCTTGCGCTGCAGAGCATTCAGTTCTATTCCTACGCGGCATGGCTGCCGACCCTGCTCGGGGACGAGGGAATCGATGCCAGTACAGCCGGTTACATGCTGATGCTCAGCAACCTGACCGGTGCCGCCGCAGCGCTCGTACTGCCGGTGTTCATCAAGCGACTGGCTACCCAGCGACCTCCGGTGGTCGCTGTGACGTCGTTCTACGCCGTGTCTCTGCTCGGCCTGCTGGTCGCCCCGTCGTCCGGCGCCTGGGTATGGGTCTGCATCTACGGAGTCGCCCAGGGTGCGGGCTTTTCACTGGCCTTGACCCTGATGGTGTTGCGCAGTCCGGATGCCGCGGTGGCGGCCCGGCTGTCCGGAGTCGCCCAGCTGATCGGGTACCTCATCGCAGCCACCGGTCCGGTCCTGCTCGGCGTCGTACATGACCTGACCGGGGGCTGGCAGTGGCCGATCGTGGTGCTGATCGTCCTACTCGGCCCGATGCTCTGGGTCGGTCTCGGCGCCGGTCGCGACGTCCTGCTCGGCGACGAGGCAGAACATTCCGATCATCACTCAGCGCCAACGCGGTGATCAGAGCGACGCCACAGGAGCTGCTGTGCTTGCTAGCGCGCTGACCCCGTCGAGGACCTCGACGTAGCCCCCCGGCACCTCGACGTCGAGGATCACAGCCTCTTCGGTCTGTGTGACGGTGAAGTCGAAGAACGAGCAGCACTCGGTCTCGCGCGCCACCAGGTCACGAACGGTGTCGGCAAGGCCCTCGCCGTCGGCCAGGGTCAGCCGAAGGCGCTTGGGACTGAGTCGTTGCTGGTCGCGGAGAGAGGCAGTGCACAGCGCCGCGAATTCTGCCTGTCTCAGTGGCTGCGCGGCGGTCGGGAGAGTGCAGGTGGCGGGGACTTCGAATGACATGACGATTCCTTCGGTTCCGGCTGCGCCGGGCGCCGTGTCGACCCCAGCACACCGACGGTAAGCCCGTACCCGGGTACCACCTGCAAGCCCGCCCGACGCCCGCATCGGTGCAGTGCTCGAGCGCTCGGTGTTGCATCTGGTACTGGGGTACAGGCTTACCGTAGATGTCATGGCCGAGTTCCTGCGTTCTGGACAGGTAGCCGCCGCAGCCAGGGTGAACCGCCAGACGTTGCGCTACTACGAACGCCGCGGCCTGATCGTCGAGCCGGACCGCTCCCTGGGCGGGCATCGCCTTTACCCACGCGAGACTGTGCAGGTCCTGAGAGTGATCAAGGCAGCGCAGCGGCTGGGCTTCACCCTTGCCGAGGTGGCCGATCTGCTCGCCGCCGGCGCGCATCGGCACGGGCGGCGGGCCAAAGATGCCGGCCTGCGCAGTAGGGCGGAGCACAAGCTTGCCGAGGTCGACGGGAGAATCGCCGACCTCCACGTCATCCGCGACACACTCCAGGCTGCGGTCGCGGCCGGTTGCGACGACCTGATGACCTGCGCGCAGAGCCCCTGCTGCCCGCTGCCCTTCAACGAACTCGCCCGGGGGCCAGTGACGATGTCCGGTGCGGGAGGCCACAGCGGCGGTCCACTAGCCAACTAACGGGTCAATTGCCGCACTTAGGTCATACGGCTAGCGACCAGTTACCGACCGGTTGGTGGGCGACGCGGCGACGCTCGATCGAAAGGGCCATGCTTGACCGGTGGCATCGAACGGCGCCGATTCCGGTCAGGTCATCGCCGCCCTTCGGCGGGCCGGGGTCGCCGAAGTGGACGACAGCGCGCTGAGCCGCTCGCTCTACGCCTCGGATGCCTCGCTGTATCGAGTTTCCCCAACCGCAGTCGTCATTCCTCGGGACATCGACGACCTGACGGCCACTCTCGACGTCTGCCGCGACCTCTGCCTACCGCTGACCATGAGGGGTGCCGGCACCTCCATCGCCGGCAACGCCGTGGGCGCCGGGGTGGTCGCTGATGTAAGTCGGCACCTGAACCGGATCCTGGACCTAGACCCTGTGGCGGGAACGGCGGTCGTGCAACCAGGTGTCGTCCAGGCTTCCTTGCAGCGCGCAGCTGTTGTGCACGGCTGGCGATTCGGACCGGATCCGTCCACGTACAACCGTGCCACGATCGGCGGGATGATCGGCAATAACGCCTGCGGCGCAAGGACTCTGAGCTACGGCCGTACGAGCGACAATATCCTCGGACTGGACGTGCTGACCGGCAGCGGGCAACGCTTGCGCCTCGGGTCCCTCGCCGACAATGTCGCCGGACCCGCTTCCGGTACAGGAGGCGACAGCCGAATCGACACCGACCTGATGGACGCCCTCCGGCGGTTGACCGGCGCGCATCTGGGGACCATACGAACCGAGTTCGGCACGTTCGGTCGGCAGATTTCCGGCTACGCGCTGGAGCACCTGTTGCCCGAACGCGGCTTCGATGTCAGCAAAGCCCTGGTCGGCAGCGAAGGCACCCTGGCAGTGACGCTGGCAGCCGAGGTCCGGCTGGTCCGCGATCCCCCGATCCGACGCCTTGTCGTACTTGGGTATCCGTCCATGGCCGAGGCAGCCGACGCGGTGCCCGGCCTACTGCCCCACGGACCGACCGCATGCGAGGGCCTGGACCGGCGGATCGTCGACGTGGTCCGGGCCCGCCGGGGTGCATCGGCCGTACCACCACTGCCCCGAGGATCGGGCTGGTTGCTGGTCGAACTCGCCGGGGAGGTCGAGGAGGTCGAGGCCGGTCTTCCCGGCCTGATTGCCGACGGATCAGCCCTGGACACAATCGTCGTTCGGGACGAGCTTGCGGCAGCCGCGGTGTGGCGGATCCGCGAGGACGGAGCCGGCCTGTCCGCCCGTACACCCGCGGGGGAGCCGGCGCATGCGGGATGGGAGGACGCCGCAGTCCCGCCGGCCCAGCTCGGGGCCTATCTGCGCGAGTTCGAGGCGCTGATGGCCAGTCACGGCGTCACCGGCTTGCCGTACGGACACTTCGGCGACGGCTGCCTGCACATCCGGATCGACTTCCCTTTCGCACGTTCCGGCAGAACGTCGCCGTACCGGGATTTCGTGTACGACGCCGCCCGGCTCGCGGCCAGCCACGGCGGATCCATGTCCGGTGAGCACGGCGATGGTCGAGCCCGCAGCGAGTTGCTCTCGATGATGTACTCCCCCGAGGCGCTGAGCCTGTTCGAGCAGGTCAAGGAACTCTTCGATCCCGACCGGTTGCTGAACCCGGGCGTGATCGTCTCGCCGGTTCCCCTTGATGCAGGCATCCGGGTTGCCGCGGCTCCACCTGTGGGCCGCCGCGAACTCAGGTCGCTGGCGCTGGCCTACCGGCACGACCGCGGCGACCTCTCGATTGCGGTGCATCGGTGCACCGGGGTCGGGAAGTGCTTGGCGGACACTACGTCCACCGGCGGGGTGATGTGCCCGTCCTATCTCGCCACCCGGGAGGAGAAGGACTCCACCCGAGGTCGGGCTCGGGTGCTGCAGGATGTCGTGGCCGGCCAGCTCGGCGACGACGGGTTCGCCTCCGACGCCTTGGCCGACGCCCTCGACCTGTGCCTGTCCTGCAAGGGCTGTGCGTCGGACTGCCCGACCGGCGTCGACATGGCGTCGTACAAGGCTGAGGCCCTCCATCAGCGCTATCGCCGGCGGCTGCGGCCCAGGGCGCACTACGCGCTCGGCTGGCTGCCACGCTGGGCTGGCCTCGCCCACCGGGCCCGGTCGGTCACCGGGCTGGCGAACCGGCTGCTGCGCTCACGTTCACTGCACCCGTTTCTCACCTGGGCCGCAGGGGTCGACCGTCGTCGACCGTTGCCGACGTTGTCCGCCAAGACTTTTTTGGAAAATTGGCCGCGTCGATCGGGATCGCCGCCCGGTCCCGCCCCGAACGGCAGCGTCGTGCTGTTCGTCGACAGCTTCACCGAACACTTCAGTCCGGAGATCGGTACGGCGATGGTGTCGGTGCTGGAGACCGCCGGATACGCGGTCACGGTGCCGGAGACATCCACCTGCTGCGGCCTGACCTGGATCTCGACCGGACAGCTGGACGGAGCCCGGCGGCAGCTGCGCCGTACGGTCCGGGTTCTTGCCAAGTACGTCCACGCCGGCGCACTCGTCGTCGGGGTCGAGCCCTCATGTACGGCGGTGCTGCGCAGTGACGCCGAGGAGTTGCTCCGCGGCAATGATGCGATCCTGGCCGGCGATGTCGCCGCAGCGACCCGAACGCTGGCCGAGTTGTTGACCCAGACGCCGGACTGGGCTCCGCCGGATCTGCGCGGTACCCGGCTGGTCGCCCAGCCGCATTGTCATCACCACGCGATCATGGGGTGGTCGGCGGATGCCGACCTGCTCCGCCGGGCCGGTGCGGAGGTGCTGCGACTGGGCGGATGCTGCGGCCTGGCTGGGAACTTCGGCGTCGAACGCGGTCATCACGACGTGTCGGTCGCGATCGCCGAGCATCAGCTACTTCCAGCGGTACGGGACATGGGACCCAACGACCGGATCCTGGCCGACGGATTCAGCTGTCGCACCCAGCTCAGTGATCTGGCCGGCGCCCGGAGCGAACACCTGGCCGAACTCCTGGGCCGACCCTGAGCACCTTTACTTTCCGGAACTCCGCGAGATCGGGCTTGTCGGGGTCATCAGGGTCGGAATGACCCCGAAATCCCCGAACTCGTCGATGGCTGGAAGGCTTCACCCGGCCCGGGGGCAACCCGCCGGACGTACTACGTAAGGCTAGGAGAGTGAACGCACCCCCGACCCTGCGGATCGCGATGATCGGCGCCGGGGGTGTCGCTGCCCGGCACGCGCAGACGTTGACCGG